>CAZVYV010000236.1:0-5253 GCA_964630985.1 uncultured Occallatibacter sp. | reverse complement strand
GTCGAAACGTCGCAGCGAATTGTGGATGTGCTGATGCGCGCGCTGGCAAAGGCGGTGCCGGAGCGGGTTCCAGCGGCGAGCGCGGGAACGATGAGCAATGTGACGATCGGCGGCGCTGATCCGCGGACAGGCGAAGCGTTTGCGTACTACGAGACGGCGGCGGGCGGAATGGGCGCGCGCCCGGGAATGGACGGGATCAGCGGAGTTCACACGCACATGACGAATTCCCTCAACACGCCGGTGGAGGCGCTCGAATATGCGTACCCGTTTCGTGTGCGGCGGTACGGATATCGCTACGGCTCAGGCGGCCATGGAAAGTTTCGCGGCGGGGATGGACTGATTCGGGAGGTGGAGTTGCTAAGCGACGCGGAAGCGACTCTGCTGGCGGATCGTCGGCTGTTTACGCCGTATGGGCTGAAAGGCGGCGAAGATGGCGCGCCAGGCAAGGCGTTCGTGACGGAAGCGAAAGGTGGCGCGGTGAAGGAGTTACCCGGAAAATGCAGCCGCATGCTCAAGAAGGGAGACATGCTGCGGATTGAAACGCCGGGCGGAGGCGGTTGGGGATATCGCGGAATGAGTTGACTTGGCGCGCGAAACCGGAAGGCGCTACGCGCCAGGCACCTTAACCTCGACGTTTGAAGCGGTCTCAACAAAAGTGGCGATGGCGGAGTGGTCGAGATCGCCCTTGCCATTGGCAATAAGAGACGAGAGCATCTGCTGCACCTCGGCGGTGAGCGGCAGGAAGACGTGATTGGCCTCAGCAGTCTGGAGCGCGTTGCGCAGATCCTTTTGGTGAAGGCTAATTCGGAAGCCCGGCTTGAAGTTGCGCGCGATGAGCATGGGCCCTTTGGCGTTGAGCACAGTGCTCCCGGCGAGCCCGGCTTTGACAGCGTTGACGACGACTTCAGGATTGAGCCCGCACCGCGTAGCCAGCGTGAGCGCCTCGCCCATGGCGGCGATGTTGCAGGCGACCATAATTTGATTCGCGAGTTTGGTGGTGTTGCCTGCGCCGACAGGACCGGTGAGGGTGACGCTCGAGCCGAGGCTCTTCAGGATGGGCTCGGCTTTGGCAAAGACTTCAGGCTTGCCGCCGACCATGATTGCGAGCGTGCCGTCGACGGCCTTGGGCTCGCCGCCACTGACCGGCGCGTCGATGAAATCGACGCCTTTTGCCGCGCAGGCCGCAGCGATCTTCTGCGAGACGAGCGGACTGATGGAGCTCATGTCAATGATGAGCGAACCCGGCTTTGCGCCGGAGAGGATTCCGCCCGCGCCTAAAACAACCGCCTCGACTTCCGGGCCGTCGGGCAACATGGTGATGATAATTTCGGAGCGCGCCCCGACGTCGGCGTTGGATGAGCCACGTTGAGCGCCATCGGCGACAACGGAATCGAGCTTGGCTGGTGTGCGGCCGTAGGCGACAACCGTGTGGCCGGCCTTGAGAAGGTTCCTGAGCATGGGGCGGCCCATAATGCCGAGGCCGACAAATCCAACGGTTTCCATCGTTCTTCTCCACTTGCCGAATTTAAGATGAAGTGGTGCGCAACTATTTTAACTATTTCACCGAGATCGAGGAGCGCTTCCAGCAGAGGCGGGGAACGATTCTGCTGCTTTCGACGCTGGACTGGTCTCTGATCGAGATGTGGCGCGATGCGGGGATTCCGCTGGAGGCGGTGTTGCGCGGGATCGATGATGCTTTCGATAAGTACGAGACGCGGCAGAAACGCGCGCGCATGCAGCGCGTGAACGGGCTGGCGTGGTGCGCGCAGGCAGTGATGCAGGCGGCAATGGAGATGAGCGAAGCGGCGATAGGGACTGCTTCGGCAGGATCGGCGGCGGCAACCACGGCGGAAGATTCGGGGTTCGAGCGTGAGCGCGTGGCAGCGCATTTGACGGCCGCCGCAGAGGCGCTGGATCGGGCCACAGTTGCTGACGAGGCTTGCCGAACAACGGCTGCGCGTCTGAGAGAACTGGCAGCGGAAGTGCGTGGTAGCGAGGAAAAAGCCGCGGATGTAAATCTCGAAGGACTGGAACGATCGCTGACAGTGCTCGAAGAAAAATTGTATGCGGCTCTGAGGGCGGCGGCGCCGGAGGCTCTGCTTGTGGGTCTGAAGGAGCACGCGGCGCTCGAGCTTGCGCCCTATCGCAGCCGCATGGGGGTTGTGCAGTTGCGGCAGGTGGAACAGCAGTTCGAGCGCAAGCAGTTACTGGTGCATTACAACCTGCCGCGCTTGAGCCTGTTCTACATGAGCCAGCGATGAAAAATCGGACGCGATCGTTCTCGCAACGCGGCGAGGCTGCGCCCGCAGCTTCCGCGCGGAACTTTGCGCCTCCGCAGCTCGTCACGATCGAAAAGCCGATTTATGGCGGAGCGTCTTTGGCGCGCGTGGAGGGCAAAGCGGTGTTTGTGCCGCTGGCGCTGCCCGGCGAGCAGGCGCGGGTGCGCATCGTCGAAGAGAAGCGCGGGTACGCAACCGCCGAAGTGGAAGAGATTGTCGCCGCCGCGCCGGAACGGGTTGTGCCAAATTGCAAACATTTCGGGACGTGCGGCGGCTGCCAATACCAGCACGCTGAATACAAAGCACAGTTGGAGATGAAGCAGGCCATCCTGCGCGAGACGCTGGAGCGCGGCGGCGTGCGCGCGCCGGATGAGATTGCAGTGCTGGCGGGCGAACCGTGGGCATACCGGAACCGGATCCGGCTGGCCTTCGATGCGTCGGGGCGCGCTGGGTACCGCGGGCGACGGTCACATGCGGTAATTGCGATTGAGGAGTGTCCGATTGCAGCGCCGGTCCTGGTCGAGGCTGCATTCAGCGCTGCGGAGTTATTCCGGCGGTTCGCAGCTAAAGGCCGGCCTACTGAGCTTTCGCTCTTTTGCGATGCGACTGAGGATTCGATGCTGGCCAGCGTCTTCACGGAAGGCACGGCATATGTTCCGCTCAGAGACTATTTTGATGCGCTGTTGTCGCAGATTCCTTCGCTTCGCGGCGTGGAACTGGTGGAAGTCCACCAAGGCCAACCAAAGACTGTCGCGCGAGCTGGCGCCGAATCTATCGCTTACCATGCGGCAGGCATAGATTATCGCGTGGATCATGGCGCGTTCTTTCAGGTGAATCGCTGGCTGGTGGACAAGCTGGTGGAATGCGTGACGAACGGGCTGAGCGGCGGCCTGGCGTGGGACTTGTTTGCCGGGGTGGGGTTATTTTCGCGGAAGCTTGTGGAGCGGTTTGAGAACGTGGCTGCAGTCGAATCGGCGCCGGCGGCGATTGCGGCGCTCGAGCAAAACTTGAGCGGAACGAACGCGACAGCAGTGAAGGCAACCACCCTTGAATTTCTGCGGGGAGCAGTGAGAGGCGAACGGCCGGATCTGATTGTCGTCGATCCGCCGCGCATAGGATTGGGCGCTGAGACGACGGAGCTGTTAGGGCAAATTGCCGCGCCAGAACTGGTCTATGTGTCGTGCGATCCGGCGACACTGGCACGCGATCTGCGCGTCCTTGTGGGCGCAGGCTATGCGATCGAACGCGTCACGCTTGCTGACCTGTTTCCGCAAACGTTTCACATCGAGACGGTGGTGCGGTTACGGCGGTGATGTGCGATGTGTCGGAAAGCACTGCCGAGATTTTCTATTCCCGGTAGGCTTGATGCCAAATTCATTTTTCAGATTTGGGCCCGATGCACGCCGAAGACTCCAACCCTGCGCAACGCACGCGCGGCTTGACTGCCGTGCCGTTGTTTCATGCAGCGTGGCTGTTTGCGGCGGGAATTGTCGTGGCAAGTCGCGTGTGGCTGTCGCCCCCGCTGGTGCTTGTCCTGCAGGTGTTGGTCGCAGCGCTGTGCGGCGCGGCGGCAATGCGCGCGCGGCGGATCGTGTGGGTGCCGCTGGCGGCTTTGTGGCTCCTGCTGGGCGTGTGGTGCGCGGAGATGCAGCCCCAGCCCGCGCCTGCGCCAGAATTGGCCGCGCTTTCTGACGGATTGATTCGAACGGTTGAAGGGACCGTCGTGGATGCGGGGCCCTTTCGCACGGAGCTGGAGCAAGATGTCGACGAGGGCCAGATCACCTCGCCGTCGCAGCGCATCGATCTGCGCGTGGCGACGGTTGAGGTGGTGGATGACCAAAGCGATGCGCAGGCACCGGTCACTGGCGGAGTGCGGCTGACAGTTCGTTGGCCGATGGATACCCAGCAAAGCGGCGCGCTGGCGTTCCAATGCGGCGAGCGGGTGCGGGCCGTGGTTCGCTTGCTGCCTCCGGAGACGTATCGCGATCCCGGCGTCTGGAGCCGCGCGGACTATCTGCTTGATCAGGGAATCACTTCGACGGCATCCGTTTCTTCCGATCATATTGACCGCCTGGGCCAGGCCCCCGGTGCGTTTTTCGCGTGCAATGTGAGCGGGTGGCAGCACGCGTCCACGACGCGGCTCCTGGCGCTCCCCGCGGCCATGCGAAATCTGCCTGCGCCGCTGCGGCTGAGCGAGGACGACGCCGTGATGCTGGCCGCGATGGTCGCCGGCGACCGCACTTATCTGACGCATGCGTTGCGCGTGGGTTTTGAGCGCACGGGATCCTTCCACATGCTGGTGGTTTCAGGGTTTCATCTGGCGATTGTGGCCGCGTGCATCTTCTGGATCGCGCGACGGCTGCGCATGCCCCGCGCGCCGGCGACGGTGCTGACGATCGCGGCGTCGTTTGCCTACGCGCTGTTCACGGGATTCGCTACGCCGGTGCAGCGCTCGCTGTGGATGGTGACGCTTTATCTGCTTGGGCGACTCGTCTATCGCGAGCGAAACGCGCTGAACACCATTGGTTTTGCCGCGCTGTGCCTGCTGGTGGTGAGCCCGCGCAGCCTATTCGATTCGAGCCTGCAAATGACGCTGCTGGCGGTGCTCGCGATTGCCGGAGTGGCGGCGCCGCTGCTGCAGGGGACTATTCACCCATACGCTGCGGCGATGCGCGATTTACGGCTGGTGGCCGTGGACATCAAGCTCGCGCCGCGGCTTGCGGAGTTCCGCCTGATGATGCGGCTGGTAGCGGAACGGATGGAACGCGCCGGAAATGGCGTGATTGCGTGGCGCGTTTTTCCGTGGTGCGTGCGGTTTGCGATTCGCTTTGCCGAGTTGATCGTAGTCTCGTGCGTGGTCGAGTTGGCGATGACGCTGCCGATGGCCGTTTATTTCCATCGCATCACGATCTTCGCGCTGCCGGTGAATCTGCTGATTCTGCCGCTGCTGCTGGTGCTGATGCCGGCGGCGCTG
>CAZVYV010000235.1:0-5254 GCA_964630985.1 uncultured Occallatibacter sp. | reverse complement strand
GACCTTCGCTGCGAGCTTCAGCGGGAAGTACGGGAGACTTATCGCCGAGGTATCCATCGGCGAAAAGAATGTTGCGTGCCAGCCCAAGTTTTCTGAGGCCGAGAATAATCAGGCCGTTCAGATCCGTCTCATGCTTGAACATCCCATGGAAGGCCGAGCGCGGATAGCGATGATGATTGTTGTGGTAGCCATCGCCGAAGGTGAGCCACGCAAGAATATAGTTGTTCTTGCTGTTGTTCTTCATGTTGTAGTTCTCATAGCCGAAGGTGTGGCCGAGAGAGTTGACCGCCCAGACGGAGTGCTGAAAGAGCACGGTCCTGAGGCAGGCCGCGAAGAAACAGCCCCACGCATCGGTCAACCCGCCGAACGCATAGCCAACGAGCCAGGGAACCGCCACGGAGATAACAGGCCAGATGTAGTGCGTTCGCGCATAGAACCGGATGACGGGATCTCGTACAAGGTCGCGGCCGTAGATGTTGACGTCGGTGCTGGTGTCGTCGAACATCCACCCGATGTGGGCGTGGAAGAGGCCTCTCAGCGAGTTCTCATGGTCGCAGTGGCCGTCGACGAACGGACTGTGGTTGTCGCCGCAGTTGTCGGTATGGGCGTGATGGCGCCGGTGGTCGGTCGTCCACGTCAGCAGCGAACTCTGAAAAGACATGGAGCCGAACGCGCCCAGCATATAGGCCACCCACGGGGCAGTCTCAAAGCTCTTGTGCGAGAAATAGCGGTGGAAGCCGACCCCCGTTCCCATCCCAACAATGAAATACCCGACGGCAAACGTAATGACCTCGACCCAGTGGACGGGGTGCGACCGGAACCAGAAGATGCTCGCCACCGAACCCGCCAAGGGAAAGCCAATCAGAAAAGTGTTGTCGAGACGCTTCTTCAGGCCGGCGTGAACGGCAATCATGCCGGGCGGCTGGTTCGCGGCGATTTGCAGGCTATCTCGAGAAATTGCCAATGCGCACTCTCCAGTCCAATATATTCTCGCAGACGGCCGTCACCAGACTCGAGCTCACCCACTTGGATGAAGGATACCGCCGCGAAGTTACAGCAAAAAACTATCTCAACCGCGCCCGTAGTCCCTCATAACGCAATTACCCCAGCACGCCCTCGGCCGTAACTTCGACCGCCGGCTGCAGCATCTTCGATACCGAACAATATTTCTCGATCGACAGGTCCACGGCCTTCTGCAATTTCTCTTGGTCGATCGGGCCATACCCTTTGAAACGCAGGTGGATCTTTGTGAATACGGAAGGAATTGCGTCCGCTCGCTCGGCGTCCACTTCCACTTCGAGGCGCTCTATTTTCTGGCGCTGTTTCTTCATGATGTGAAGCACGTCCATGGCGCTGCACCCCGCCAGAGCCGACAGCACGGTCTCCATCGGGCGCAATCCCGCGTTCTCACCGCCCAGATCTGCCGGTCCGTCGATCACTCCCGTCGCGCCCGCTGCGTTCGTCGCCGTAAACTTGGCCGGCCCCGTTTGCACCAGATTGATTCGCGTCTTCCCCACCATCAGTCGCTTCCCTTTCTTGAGCCTCGCCCAACGTGCGTTGAGAACAGGTCGCTCGATAGATACCGGTCGCCCTGATCGCATAGCACGAACACCACCACGCCCGACTCGAGCGTGCCCGCCAACCGGCAAGCTGCCGCACAGGCTCCTCCCGACGAAACGCCGGAGAAAATTCCCTCTTCGAGAGCCAGTCTGCGGGTCATCGTCTCCGCTTCATCCTGCGTCACGTCGAGGGTCACATCAACGCGGTGCGGCTCAAAAATGGCCGGCATGTATTCTTTCGGCCACCTGCGGATTCCCGCAATCTTTGCGCCCTCAGACGGCTGCACGCCGACAATCCTCACCTGCGGATTCTGTTCCTTCAGGTACCTCGACGTTCCCATGATGGTTCCGGTGGTTCCCATGGCCGACACGAAATGGGTGATAGTCCCCTTTGTGTCCCGCCAGATTTCCGGCCCGGTCGTCTCATAGTGCGCGCGCCAGTTGTCAGGATTGCCGAACTGATTCAGCATCACCACTCCGCCCTTCGCCAATTGATCCCGCGCGTAATCAATCGCGCCTTCCATCCCTCGTTCGGCCGAAGTCAACGTCACCTTGGCGCCAAAGGCCTCCATCGTCGCCACGCGTTCCGCAGTGGAGCTTTCCGGCATCACCAGCTCAATTTCCAAACCCTTCACCGCGGCGATCATGGCCAGCGCGATTCCGGTGTTGCCGCTGGTCGGCTCGATGATGCGCACTCCCGCCTTCAGTTCCCCGCGCTTCTCCGCGCCTTCGATCATGAACTTTGCCGCGCGATCCTTTACCGATGAGCTGGGGTTGTTGCCCTCGACCTTTCCGAACAGACGCACAGCTGGGTTGGGATTCACGCGGCGCAATTCGACCAGCGGCGTATCCCCTACGAGGTCCACAACATTCATTTTCCGCCTCCGCGAATCGCCTGCCGTATTCAATTATCGCAACATGAGAGGGAGGCACGATGCGCAAAGGCCCACCCGGGCTAATCACCTCAGCCGTATCCAAACAACTCGGCGGCGAAAGGTTCCTGGGCATCGCGGCGCAATGAATCCTCAGGAATGCGCCTTCATTCGCAGGCCCCAGCAATCTGATTTGCATGGAAATCGAGACGGTACCGCTGCGGCAAGCTGAGAGCCGACAGCGAGTGGCTGGACGCTAGGAGCTGGTGGCTGCCTCTCGCGCCACAGGCTTCTTCTTGCTCGTGTCCACTTCACCCGCCTGCAAATCGCTTTGCCGATCCATCCACTCATCCAGCCTCGAGCGCTTGAAGCGCCACCGGTTGCCCAGCTTGAACGCCGGCACAAATCCATCCGATGCGTACTTGTAGAGAGTGTCTGCGGAAATGCCAAGGTAATTCGAGGCCTGGCGAATGTCCATGACTTCGCGGATCTCGGGAACCAGCAGGTTGGAGCGGACAGCAGCGTTACGCATGATTGCCTTCCAATTGAGAAGAATGGAGAGCCGTGTTCTTGCGGCAAAGGGGCCGGTACTTCTGTATTTAACCCAACCTGATCGGTTCATTCAAGGAATTTCCGTAAGTTACAGGAATTTCATAGGGTTTCACCACACACGCCCCGCTGGCAAGCCTGGTTAAAACCCCATCCACTTGTGCCTCCTGCAAAGCCCGTCCGCAAGCCGTAGCGCCCTTGAAGCAGATGGTCCAGTCGGTTCCTTATTCCCTTATTCTCGGTCCCAACTTCCCGTTCCCTGCCTTCTCGGTCCCTTGGTCCCTCGTTCCCTTGATCCCTGTGTTTCTCACATTTCCTTCCGCCACAACGCCGTCTTCTCGTCGCTCAGGAACTTCGTCTTTTCACCGCGCGACAAATGGAAGTCCAGCACGTCGCTCTTCTGAAATGCCGAGCATTCGGGCCAACTCAGATCCTTATCGAAATGCGTCTCAGTGTGATGCACGTCCACCAGCGTAACGTCGCCCGGAGTGCATTCCACCACGTGCTGCGCATACATCCAGAAGGTGTATCCGGATGGCGGTTCGGGCGGAGCCTGGTTGGCGATCTTCGTCAACAGCAGGATGAGCACAAAGACAGCCGCGATCGCTGCAATCTTCTTCATGGCAAACGCACGACCCAAGTTTAGCCAAGCTCATCTTCCCTGGCTGTCCGCATCTCCCGGAGCGGCGCGCAAAAGCTGAACGGCTTCCCTTCTCGGGAAGCCGTTCCAACCTGCCTTCGCGCACAAATCCAATGAGCGGAGCAGTGGACGCGCTCAGGGCTCTACTCCCTATTCCCTATTGGCTATTCCCTGCCCCTTAGTTCTGATCGTCGCGGCGGTGCAGCGTCGGCGGTCCGTCATTCGAGTCACCGGAGCTGCTGCCGGTCTGCGCGGTTGAATTCCCCGAGCCCGAGCCGCTGGAATCGTCCGTTGTGCTGGCCCTGCGCAACGACGGCTTCGCGCCACCCTTCGTGTCGACCAGTCGCCGCTTGTCTTCGATACGCGCCAGCCGCGCTTTTACGTCGTCAAACTCCGACGTGGTCACAAGGTATTCGTCCTTGGCAGGAAGAATGCGCGCAATCTCCTCCTGTGTGTGCAAAATCCGGTCCGGGGTTTGCGGATGGTCGCTGAAAGCTTTGGCCACCAGTCCCGGCTTGCGCTTCTCGAGCGCTTGTACTTTTTCAAAGAAGGTGATGAACGCTTGCGGATCGTATCCCGACCGGTACATATACTGCACGCCCAGATAGTCGGCCTGCGCCTCAAAGTCGCGAGAGAATTGCAGGAACGTGATCGGTATCGCGAGCTGCGCCGCTTCGTAGATCCCATATCCTGTCCAGTCATAGGGCAGCATGATTTCCAGAGGAATCATGCCGATCTCCGCGTAGTTCAGCCGCGTCATCTCCCGTGCCGCATGGTGTGCGCACACGTGCGCCGTCTCATGCGCCATCACTCCCGCCAGCTCCGCTTCTTCGTCCGCTGCCAGAATCAGCCCCGAATTCACATAGAAGAACCCGCCCGGCAATGCCATGGCGTTGATCTCGTCCGAATCGATCACCTTGATCGTGAACGGCACCTTGCAGTCCGAGTTCTTCACAATGTTCTGCCCGATCCGGTTCACATATTCGTCCACAACGGGATCGGTGATGAACTTCGTGCTCTTCTCAATCTCGTCGGCGAACTGCTTGCCCATCTTGATCTCGCCGTCGGTCGAGTACCAGTTGCCCAGCCCGCGCTTGCCGATGTCGCGGTTGCCCACCGCGCTCACATCCTCGATGCTGCCCGTCTTGATCGGGATCATCTGGCTGCCCGGATCGACAACCTTGTTCACATCCACAGGCCCTGCGCAATCGCCACCAACCGGCGTGGTCCCCGGCTCGGGATCGTCGTCCTTGACGTCTTTATCCTTATTCTTGTCTTTCTTATCGTCGCTCTTCTTGGTCTCGCAAGGCGGAAGCTGCGCACTGCTATCCGCAGTTGTGGTTCCACTGCCATTCGTCGTGGACGCTGTTCCCGAATCCGGCTGCTTGGCCGGAGCCGGCGCATCTCCGCCGACCGGCGTTGTGCCGGCAGCAGGCTGCGCTGGCGTCGACGTCGTTGGGCTCGCGGCAGGGTTCGTCTGCGCGCCAGCCGCCGGTGTGCTCGCCGGGGCCTGTGCAGGTGCCTGCGCTGCGGGTGTCGTCGCCTGTGTTGTGCTGTTTGGGGAATTGCCGGCTGCGGGCGTGGTCGACTGCGCCCAAACTCCAACGGTCATGGCCAGTGCAAATCCTGCCAGA
>CAZVYV010000234.1:3886-5256 GCA_964630985.1 uncultured Occallatibacter sp. | reverse complement strand
AATGCGAAAGATTCGTTTTATATGGCGCTGCGCACGCGGCTGACGGCGATCAATCCGGAGCGGACGATGCTGTTGCGCGGTACGGTGCGGCCGGGAATCCTGGTGGAGGAAGCGGAAGCTACTTTCAGCCAGTTTCCCAACGATGTTTTCGTGCTGCGCTGGCTGGGCCTGGCTGTCGACATGGATCTCGCGTCGACGATGGCGGGCGAGCAATGCGAGATCGTCTACCAGACATGCGGCACGCAGAGCTTTGGGGGGTTGGACCGCGGGCGGGCGTTGAGCGCGATGGACGAGGAGTTGATGGCCATGATTCAGCCTTTCTACTCGCCGAAGCTGAATTACGCGACCACACCACCGTCAGAGATGTTGACGCAGGTTTTCTGGGATGAGCCGGTATTTTCGCCGGCCGTTGCGCAGCGCGACCGGCTGAGCCGCAGCGCAACGGTGTTGGTTTACAGCTATCAGGAGCAGGGGGAGTAAATGACCGCGACATGGTTTTCCGCTCCGGCGCCAGTGGCGCGAAGGGTGCGAGCTTTCCTTGCGCCGGTGAACCGGGCGACGCAGATGGCCGTCCTTTTCGATCCATCGGAACAGGGCCGGTTCAGTTTCGATGCTCCGCCGACGCCGTGGCTGAGCCTGGGATGGGTGCAGAATTTCGTGCGCAAGACAGCGAGTAAGTCGACGACGCTGATGAGTGGAATTCCCGCAGCGCCACTTGAACAGGTGCGCGAGAGCCTTGAGGCTGAGGTAAGTCTCCAGTTTTTAAGTTGGACCAAGCTAACGATGGCACTGGCGACGGGCTCGCAACACATGAACATTCTTGCGCCCGCAATTGGCGCGGCTCCGGCAGCGGATGGCGGACAGGCCGTTCCGGCTGTCACGCCGCAAACCGGTTCGACGAGCACATCGATCCTGCTGGCGCCCGCGGACGCAGCCAACTTCACGCCCGGCGCGATCGTGGCCGTCGACGTGGATTACATGGGGCAGACCGGTTATGTGGGATCGCCGGTGGCTGGTGCGTACGTGCGCCAGGCTCTCACTGATGTGGATTATGTGCGGCGGGTGACGTTCAACGTCAGGCTGGTGTCGCAGGTAACTGCGAATGGGCTGACTCTGGCGGAACCATTGCCAGGCGGCGCGCCCTCAGCGGGCGCCAAAGCGCAGGCGGTCACCGGATTTGTGGATCGAGAGGGCGGAAGCTTCTATCAAGAGTGGTCGGCGCTCTTCGTGATGGAGGGTAGTCAGGGAGAAAGAATCTTCTTTCACTATCCGAGATTGCAGGCGATGGCGGGCGCAGAGGAATCCATTTTGCCGCTCAATCAAAAGAATCAGGGCGGACATTCGCGCGTGCTACTCAAGGGGCAGTTTCG
>CAZVYV010000234.1:0-3786 GCA_964630985.1 uncultured Occallatibacter sp. | reverse complement strand
CAATGCAGGCACTTTGCTCGCTTCTCTCGTTGCGCATACCGGATCCTCGTCCCTAGCTACACAGACGGCTTCGCTGAGCAGGATTGTTGGCGCCTTTACGCCCGAGCCCGGAGCGAGCTGGAGTAAGAGCGCGGGACAAGCTGCGAGCATGGCGCGGGCGGGATATCGAGCACTGAATGGCGCCGTCACGCTTTCACCCGTACAGTCAACGGTTCATCCCCTGAACGAAACCGACGGCAGCCTGAGCCTTGGAAGCCTGACTTTTACCGGAAGCGTGAAGCGCGCGCTGGCAAACGACGTTACCGTGTGCGGCGAGAATGAGCCGGTGGCCTTTGTAACAGAGTATTTTCTCGGCGACGGAGCGACGATGGAATTTGCCCTTGCTGCCGCCCCGTACTTTCCCGCAGCTTCGCAGTCCACAATTATCAACGAGCTTTTCAATGAGCCGCAGATCGATGAGACCGTGTGGGGCGATGCGGGCGGTTCGGGTTATGTGACGATTGGCGCAGGCGGCCTGGCGATGAACGGCGGCGATGGAATCGATGGTGAAACGCTGCTGAAATGGCTCGATCCAATTGAGATGAGCGGGACGCTGCTGCTTGAAGCAGTGGGTGTGACGCTTGCTCCTGGCAGCACCGGCATCGTGGCTGGATTGTTTTCAAGTCTCTTGACGGCGGCGAACTGCATTGCGGGTTTACAGGCTACGGCGCAACAAGGAACTGGAACAGTAACTCTGCAGCCCATTGTGCAGGGCACGCCCGCGGGAGTGCCATTCACCTTGAACGCCGCGAACCAATACACCCTTCGCGTCCGAGTGCATTGCCCGGAATGTAACCGCATGGGGGCTGTCTATTACTCCTATGGAGATTCGGGCCTGATCTCTGCCGGTGGCGTAGGGTCCATCGCTCCCGGCAAGATACAGATGGAAATCCAGGAGTTTGTCAACGGCGTTGGAGCGACTCCGGTGACGGTTTATGACGGCGGAGTTACTTACTTACCCGGCATCTGCTTTGTGGTTCCGGTAAGCAGCATCAATTTGACCGGAACCATGCGCTCGGTGAATCTTACAAATCTGGGGTCGGGCTGGGTTGTGAGCACTCCGCCGAACGGCGGCGCGTATACGCGAAGGATCGGCACAACAGCCGAAGCTGCCGAGTGCCACCTGGAGCGCACCGGCAAGCTGACGTTCTATACAGGATGCGCGCCGGTTGCCGGCGAGCAGATCGCGGTGAGTTACCGCACTGTCGGCCGGGCTGTGGGACGCGCGGTCAACTCCGCCAGCCAACAGGCTTTGGCACAAGCGGGATCGCCAGCCGTGGCTGCATGGATTGGCTCGGTCACGCGTCCGCCAGCGCGCTGCTCCGCAGATTGTCGCAGCGCTGCCCAGGTAATGGAGCAAGCGGCGGCCAGCGTAAGCGCGCTTTGGAGTGGGACCTACAAAGGAAACCGGACAAGCTTTGCCTTGGATGTTTGGCCGGGCGATGCACTGCTTCTCAATGCGCCTTCGACGAACCTGAACGCGCAAGTTGTGGTGCGTGCAGTCAAGGTTACTTATAGCGCCAGTTATCCCGACTTAGTGGAATACGAGATCGCGTTTGCCAATGACTGGGCCGATGACCTTGCTATTAAGACCAGCGCTGCGGTTCCGGCAAACGCGTGGCTGCCGGCGGCCATCGCTCCCACAGTGCTCGCAAATCTTGAGTGGTTGACTGTGACCACGCTGAACGGTAGCACGGTGACGCTGAACACGGGAGTAACTCCACCGAGCGGCGGTGGATTCGAAATCAGGCGGCGAGATTTCGCCTTTATGGCCGGAGAGGATCCGACGCTGGTTCTGCGCGGCTCGCAGCCGAATCTCACGTTTTCGCGCGTATCAGCGAGCGACCGATTCTACATCCGGATGTACGACGGTTCAACGCCGCCGAATTATTCGGAGTTTTCGGCGGCATTGTTTATCAATCTGCCATTGAGCTCGTAAAGGAATGCGTGGACGAAGATGAAACCCACAGTGGAGCCGGGTAAATGCGCATGATGAATGAATTCGAGGCCCAGGTGCTGAGCGATCTGAGCGTGCTGAAATCGCAGATGAGCGGCCTTCTGGGCGATGGCGGCGGAGGCAGGCTCGCAGAACTGGAGCGGCGCATGGATCGTCACGAACAGAACTGGCAGCGCGCGAAAGGATTTCTTGCGGCAATAAGCGTAGTGTTCGCTGTCGTTGAAGTTGCCGTGGAAGCCTGGCACCGGCACTAATCTGCCACTTGCGACGGAGCGGCCCCGCGTACGCACCTCCGTATAATGTCCCCATGAGCGAACAACCGCTGGTGGGCGTCGTGATGGGCAGCAAGAGCGACTACGAAGTGCTCTCGGCGGCCGTGGAGATTCTGCGCGCACTCAAGATTCCGCATGAAGAGCGCATTGTGAGCGCACATCGCACGCCGGACCGGCTTTTCAAGTATGCCGAGACGGCGCGCGAACGCGGCCTGCGCGCAATTATCGCGGGAGCCGGAGGCGCGGCGCATCTGCCCGGAATGCTGGCTGCCAAAACGCTCGTCCCGGTGCTCGGAGTTCCCGTTCCCTCCACACAACTGAATGGCCTGGACTCACTGCTCTCGATCGTGCAGATGCCCAAGGGCGTGCCGGTCGGGACTCTCGCAATCGGCAAAGCGGGCGCGGCGAACGCTGCATTGCTGGCTGCGGAAATTCTGGCGGGGACTGATGCAGCTCTTTATGAAAGACTCGCGGCGTGGCGCGCTGCGCGGACCCAGGAAGTGCTCGATCAGAAACTCGGCGAGGAGCAGCCCGGGTGAGCTCTACCGCCACTCCAAAATCAAAACAGATACTCCCAGGCGGGTTGATCGCGATTCTCGGCGGCGGCCAGTTGGGACGCATGACGGCGATGGCCGCGCGCACCATGGGCTATCGCATACGCGTGATGGACCCCGAGGCAAAGTGCCCGGCTAGTTTTGTTGCGGATGAGACAATTGTGGGCCGCTGGAGCGACGTGGATTCGGCGCGACGACTGGCGACAGGCGCGGATGCGGTGACACTGGAGATCGAGCAGATCGGCGTGGACGCGTTGCGCGAAGTGGCGTCCCTTGCGCCGTTGCGGCCAGGCGTGGAGCCGGTCAGGATTATTCAGGACAAAACGCTGCAAAAGACTTGGCTGGCGGAGAACGGGTTTCCCGTCGGGCCGTTTCGCGTGGTCCGAAGCGAAGCAGAGTTGCATGAGGCAGTCGCTGCGCTCGGCGGAAGCGTGTTCTTGAAGATTGGATACGGCGGCTACGATGGGCGCGGACAAGCGCGCATTGGCCTGGACTCGCCGGCGACTGAAGTGGCGACTGCAGCTGCCTGGAAAGCGATTGGAGAGCGACCGGCTGTGGCCGAGCAGGCACTCGACCTGGAGTGCGAAATCAGCGTCATGGCCGTGCGAAGCCCTTCGGGCGAAGTCCGCGTTTATCCGGCGGCACGCAATCAGCACGAGAATCAGATTCTGGCGTGGAGCGTTTTGCCTGCGGGCGTGCCAGGCGTACTCGAAGCGCGCGCGGAAAAGCTGGCTGCTGAACTCGTGGAGAAACTGGGGATCGAAGGATTGCTGTGCGCGGAGATCTTCATCACGCGCAAGGGCGAACTCTTCATCAACGAGCTCGCGCCGCGGCCGCACAATAGCTATCACCAGAGTGAACGCGGATGCGTGACCAGCCAGTTCGAGCAGCTTGTGAGGGCGGTTTGCAATCTGCCGTTGGGCGACACATCGCTCATTTCTCCGGCGGCAATCGTGAACCTGCT
>CAZVYV010000233.1:0-5283 GCA_964630985.1 uncultured Occallatibacter sp. | reverse complement strand
TTCGCGAGCATCGCAGCCAACTCGCTGCGTGGCACTTTGCTCTGCACGCCACTCGTGAAGTCCTTCACCGTCAGGATACCGGATTTGTGCTCGTCTTCGCCCAGGATGACGATGCTGCGGGCAATCTTGTCTGCGGTTTCAAAGGACTTCTTCAATCGGAAGCTGCCGTCGCCAAGCTCGACGCGCAGCCCCGCTTTGCGCAGCTCGCGCGCCAGAACAAGGGCAGCAGCGTTCAGGCTCTCGCCCAGCGGCGCTATATATGCATCGACTTTCGCCGGAGCCGCTGCGACGGCCTCCTGCGCTTGCAGCGTCAGCACTAGCCGGTCCAGGCCCACCGCGAACCCGATTCCCGGAGCCTTCGGTCCGCCGATGGCCTCACTCAATCCGTCATAGCGCCCGCCGCCTAGCATCGCATTTTGCGCGCCGAGTCCACCATGCGTGAACTCAAATGTCGTTCGCGTGTAGTAGTCCAGGCCGCGCACCAATCTCTGATTCAGCTTGTAGGCCACCCCAGCCTCATCGAGCGCCGCGAGCACCGCCGCAAAATGTGTTTTAGAGTCTTCGCCGAGCGAGTCGCCGATCTTCGGCAGCGCTTCGATGATCGGCTGGTCCTCGGGCACCTTGCAGTCGAGCACGCGCAAGGGGTTGGTCACGGCGCGCCGCTGGCAGTCACCGCACATCTTCGGCGCCACATCGACCAACGCCGCCCGCAGCACGTCGTTGTATTTCGCACGATCTGCAGATGAACCCACGGAATTCAGCTCGAGCGTCCAGCCCGTAATTCCCAGTTCGTCGAGCAGCGTCGCGAGCATCTCCAAAACTTCCGCGTCGCGCAACGGTGATTCGCTTCCAGACGACGGCGGCCCGATCACCTCCGCGCCAATTTGCCAGAACTGCCTGTAACGGCCCTTTTGCGGACGTTCTCTGCGGAACTGCGGACCGATGTAATAGAGCTTTTGCAACTGACCGCTCTCGCCGAGCCCGTGCTCGACATAGGCGCGCACAACTCCGGCTGTATTCTCCGGCCGAAGCGTCAGCGACTGCGTCTTCTCCGACTGAGCGCGTGCGCGATCCTCCCACGTGTACATTTCCTTGGAGACAATATCGGTCTCCTCGCCCACGCTGCGCGCGAACAACGCCGTGTCTTCAAAAATCGGCGTGCGAATTTCGTCGAAGTTGTAGCGGGCAAAGACCTGGCGCGCGGTCGTCTCGATGCGGTTCCACAGCTCCATCTCCGGCGGCAGCAGATCGCGCGTCCCGCGCACAGCTTTCAGTGTGGCCATAACCTATCTAGTCTAAATGGGAATAGAACGCCTTCAGGCCGTGACTCAGCGCGCGGCCCGTCTCAATTCCGCTATGCCAGGATCCTGTCCGCAATCCTCAGCCACCAGGCAGACCCGGTAGCCATGGTATGAACAACGATCATCTGGCACAGAATCAGGATGGGCATCGCGATCAGATAGACCCTATGCACCCGGCGATTCACCAGTAGATCGCGCACCACTCCGAGCAGGATCACCGCGTCGAGGGCCCAGTAAAAGAAGAGGTGTGGGGCCAAATAAGGCATGCGGCCGAAAGCGGCTGCGAGCAGCCCGCACGTAGCGATGAACATCAACCGCCTGTGCAACTCCGGCTTTTTGCGCCAAAGAACTGCCAACGTGAACAACGTCGCGAAGGCTGCAATGTCGTAAAACGGAACGATCAGAAAAGCGTCCCCGCCAGGCTGGTGCAGCGTTTGCGCGTCAAAGCGCGTCATGACAATCGCTGTCGTCACGCCCAGCAGCACCATCGCTGTGCCCAGCGCCACGCCGAACCATCCGAAGAAACGGTGCCACTTCACGTTGTGCGTCCGCACCAGCGTTGACTGAAAGATGAAGAACGCCACCCATCCTGAGAATGCTGCGCCGTGAAACCAAAGCAGCAAGGGGCGCGGAGGCGATGCGTGAAGCAGATTCCCATTCACCGTTTGGCTGAATCCACACACCACGATCGCCGCGATCAGCAGCGACATCGCAAAATAGAAATACTTGTCCACGAATCCGCCCCGCCCCGTGAAGTGGACCGCCGGCCGCGCGGCCGCGCTGTGCGACACAGTTGCCATGGTCAAAACCTCGCTTTCAGATCTTGGGGAATCCGGGCTGCGTCCCATGCACCCGAGGGGAAGTAGCGCAAGGCTAGCATAAGCAAGTTTTGAGCCTCAACGGAAAAAGCTGACCCTCCGGCAAAGGGCTCCTGCGTCGCCGTTTTCTCCATTTGCTCCCGGTAACCAAGGCTTGGAGGGGAGCAACTTCATCGGTAGGTGCTAAGTCGACGATTTCAGGCCTTAAAGTGCTTGAAATCACTCAAGTTAGTACGTAAGTAATTCAAAACATAGAACCAAAGATATGAATACGACTATGGTGGTATTACCCCAGAACAATAATTAGCGCACAAAGGTAATTATGAGACGATAAGTCTCCGCCCTCGAAATGGGCCTGGAAGCTGCGCCGTCACCATTGCTTCCGCAGGCTGCAATTCGGCAGCGCCCCATCGCCAGTCGGGTTCGATCCGACCGAGGTTGGTGCGCCGAATCGAGCATTCCGGGTGGAAAAAAAACGCATCAGGGGCCGTGAACGGAGTCGTGTATGCAACACAGGATTCGATCTATTAATCGCAATACTTTTTGTCAGGCAGCCTTTAACGACCATTGCAAGCCTAGCCATTTTTCAGACAGCAGTTTGATCAAGCGGTCCACGCGCGTCCGCGCCATCCTGGTCGGCGCATCGCTTCTGCTTGCTGGACTCAACGCGCACGCGCAATTTGGCGCGCAGCCGGTCGGAGCAACCACAGGCAATCAAGGCGTCACTGTAACGGCGTCTGCCGCGGGCACGGTCACGAGCGTGCAAGTTCTTACTCTCGGTTCGCCTTCGGGAGATTTCGCGGCGGGCACAGGCGCGGCAAACTGCGCATCGGCCTCACTGGCGCAGGGAGGCACCTGCACGGCATCCGTCACGTTCACTCCAGCAACACCGGGGCTTCGGCTGGGCGCGGTCGTTCTGGTTGGAACGCCCACAGTCGGCAGTGGCCCGTCCGTCCTGGGCACGGCCTACCTTTCCGGCACAGGAACCGGAGGCCTGGGGGTGCTCGTAAGCGGCAACCTGTTGCCGGTTGCCGGGCAGCTCGGTTTCTTCACTGCGGTTGGAGATGGCGGTCCGGCCACGCAAGCTGAGCTCGATCTGCCCAGCGGAATCGTGGTGGACGGAGCAGGAAATCTCTACATTGCTGACAGCCTGCACAACCGAATCCGCGTGGTCTGTGCCAGCGCCACCAGCGCCACCATTCAGGGAACCATCTGTACCGGCGCCGGGATCATCTCAACCATCGCCGGCAACGGCAATCCTTCCTATACGGGCGACGACGGGCCGGCGGCCAGCGCGACGCTCAGCAGCCCCGGTGACGTGGCTCTGGACGGCGCCGGAAATCTCTATATCGCCGACAGTGGCAACAATGTCATCCGGGTGATCAGTGCGGCCACGGGCGTCATCACAACCATCGCCGGCAGTAACCCGGGTATCGCTTGTGGCTCAAAAAGCGATGCGGCCGGTGACGGCTGCCCGGCCACGCAGGCGACGCTCAACCAGCCGCTGGGCGTGACCCTCGACGCAAATGCGAATCTCTACATCGCCGACACCAGCAACCAGCGCATTCGGAAGGTAGCCGCGGCTACAGGCGACATCGAGACCATCGCTGGTACCGGCTTCACCAACGGGAACGGCACGGGCGCCTACAACGGCGACGGAATCGCGGCTACAAGCGCGGAACTCAACTTTCCCTACGCGGTGGCCTTCGATGCCTCTGGCAACATGTACATTCCGGACTCCGCCAACCAGCGCGTCCGCGAAGTGATGGCGCTGGGCGGAGCGATTACGCCCGCCAGCACCATCTCCACTTTTGCTGGCACCGGAAACGCGGGAGCCACGGCATGCCCGGCGACCCTTGTTGCCGCCAACCAGGCAGATGTCTGGTCGCCATCGGGTGTCGCGGTCGATGCGGCGGGGAACGTCTACATTGCCGAGACGCAGAACGCCGCCATCCGCAAAGTAAGCGCTGCCACCGGGCTTATCTCCACACTCGCAGAGAGTGGCTGCGGCACGTTTTATGCCGGTGGCCAATTCCAGGGCGTGATACTTTACGGGCCCGTCGGGCTCTATCTCGATGGACTTGGCGACCTCTATGTGGCAGACAGGCTCGACATGGTTGTGCGCGAGATGCAGGGCAACTTCGCCGCGCTCGATTACACCGCGCCGATCCGCCAGGGCAGCACGTCTGCAACCCAGGACGAGACCGTTGAAAACGACGGCAATGCCGCGCTCGACCTGACTGCAATCACTCCCGCGGTCGATGCCGCCATCGATCCCACAGTCGCAAATTCCTGCACCGACCCTTCATCGCTGGCCGTCAATGTGGATTGCACCATCGGCGCGGTCTTTGCGCCGGCAGCGACCCCGACTCTAACCAACAATCAAACCGAGACGCCTAATATCGACGTGTACGAGGATGCGCAGCCCAGCATCGTCGCGGCCAACTCGCCGCTCGACATTCAACTCGTCGGTACCGCCGAGCCGGTGAACTCGACCACCACCACCCTGGCCTCCAATCCCGATCCCTCCGGGTTCGGTCAGAGTGTCACCTTCACCGTCACCGTCGTCACGGGAGCCGGAACCGGCAAACTTACCGGAACCGTCGGCATCACAGACACGTTCGGCGGGATCACCACGCCGCTGGCTACTGCCCTCGCCGTCAGTGCGTCAGGCGTCGCTACCTTCTCCACCACAACGCTGGCCGTCGGCATTCACTCCATCGTCGCCACGTATAACGGCGACACCATGCACTTCACCAGCACCTCGGCCCCGGCGCTGATTCAGACCGTTCTTGAGGGCACCGCAACCACCTTGACCTCGACCGCAAATCCCTCCGCTGTCGGCCAGAACATCACTTTCTCAGCCACAGTCACCATCTCCGGCGGCGGAGGCGTGACTCCGGACGGCACCGTCAGCTTCATGGACGGAACGACGCTCCTCAGCACGCAAAACCTCAGTGCCGGCGGCATCGCGATGTTCGCAACTTCGACGCTTACGGCAGGCGTGCATCAGATCACCGCCGTCTATAACGGCGATGCGGCCAAGCAGATCCAGGGCAGCACTTCGACAGTCCTCGATCAAGATGTGCAGGCGCCAACCACGGCGACTCTGACCTCAAGCCTCAATCCGTCGTTCTACGGCAACTCCGTCACATTCACCGCGA
>CAZVYV010000232.1:0-5322 GCA_964630985.1 uncultured Occallatibacter sp. | reverse complement strand
AGGTGGTAGTTGGGCAGCAATTCGCTGTAGTAGAGCGCGAAGATCCCCTCGACAATCAGATACGGCCCGGCGTTGACGCGCTGGCTCTGCCCGGGGATGCGCGTGTAGGTGGCAAAGTCGTAGATAGGGCGATCGATGCTCTCTCCGCGCGCCAGCGCCGCAACGTCCCGCGCCAGCAGCGGAACCTCGATCAGCGCAGGATCGTCGAAGTTCTTTTGGACGCGTTCGGCCAGCGGAAGATTCCCGAGGTCAAGATAGTAATCGTCAAGGTGGAAGCGCAGGCCGCCAAGCGTGCGCGCCAGCTCGTCAGCTAACGTCGTCTTGCCTGAACCCGAGCAGCCGGCAATCGCCAGCACAACGGGTGGAAACGGAAGGCGGCGTTCCGCCCTGCTGGCCGGAGTCGCGCCGCTGTTTTGCGGACTGGTGACCATTGTTTACCCTGCCGTAGCCCCGATTGCGTTGAGATGATTTATCGTCGCAGTGTACCGCACACGGGCCGAAGTAGCAGGACGGCAGATTGCGGACTCGTCCGTGACCGGACTCAACGTCGCCTGTGTGCGCCCCGAAACGCCGGCTCCGGCGGGCTCACTCGCCTATTGCGCAGGCTGTCATTGCCTTCCCGCGCAGTGAGCGTTGCTTTCGCTACCAAATCGTTTACCGCGCCATTCAGCCAGCCGCTAGTCCAGCTATGCGTCCGCCAGCGGCCCTGTGTCCAGGTGTGTGAGATTCCTGCCTCCGTCAATTCATGGTTCAGCTTGCGCATGTCGTCGGTCCATGCGGGCCCATCTCCGCTAATCCACAGTCGATTTTGATGGCGAAATGGTTCGGCTCGAGTCGAAATAAGAAAAGGAATGTTGTAGCGGCTGAAATTCGATTGGGTTCCGAAGTTCATCTGAAGAGCGCCAGGTGTGGAGAGACCAATCGCGTTGATGTCGCTCAATTGTGCTGGAGCATCCCAGACCGCGGCCCCGCTGAAGATGTCTGGGTGCCTGAGGATCAGGGAAAGGGCGCCATACCCCGATTTGCTGAAACCGATGAGACAACGCTGCGGCACTCTACCTTGCACAAAAGTGTCGCCGAATGGAACGAGATCGTCGATGATGAAGCTCTCCATTCGAAATCTCGGATCGCTAACGTTGTCTCCATACCACGGTTCGTAGGTAAAGGATGGAGCGATGAGCGTCATATTGAAGCGATTCTGCACGTCAAGCAGCCGTAATTCTTCCAGCCCATCGCCCCACGTCGATCTGGCGTTATCGACTCCAGTGTCCACCGGCAGCACAAACAATATACGTCGTGGTATTCCCGGTGCTGGATGAGTGGGTTCAAGAACCCGAATGACCTGCAATTGAGAATCCTGGTAGACGGACCTTGCAGGGTAGTACTTTATTCCGTTGGCGTCGACCGCCGGTCTCCCAACGATCATTGTGGACGTGCTTTGTGCGCTCACCAAAGGGGCGCTCGCAAGGTGAAGCCATATCAGAGTGAGAGTGACGATGGGATAGCTTGCGAACTGCGCCCTGCGCTTGCCAGACTCGATGTTCGAGCGCAGGTTGTCGCGGCTCCGATCGTGAGCGGAGACTCGGCTTCGATCTGCCGTCTTATTGATAAAAAAGGCTGGCTTCGCTGGGGGATAAATCATGAATGAAAGAGCAAAGTCAATTTAGCCTAACACGATCCCGCCGTTCTCAAAAATTCCAGCTGGATGTGATTCGTGACTTGCTCTTTTGAATTTGGCGCCCGGCGCAGAGTTCGCATCCCAAAAGTGTTTCCGCGCCAAGCTTGCGATGCGTTCGATTCCCCGTGTTTGAGTCTTAGCAGCGCCTACTCTTCCAGTCTGACTCTCTCGGCGATCCTGGGCGTCACACGCTTCAGCAAATCGGCGAGCCGCTTTTCCACCCAGCGGCCGGTCTCGCCAACTTCTTCGTGACTCAGCGGCCTGGTGCCCAATCCCGCGGCCAGGTTGGTCACGCAGGAGATTCCCAGCACTTCAATCCCCATGTGCCGCGCGACAATTGTCTCGGGCACGGTCGACATGCCCACCAGCGTTGCGCCCAGCGCGCGAAAGGCGCGAATCTCCGCGGGCGTTTCAAAGCTCGGCCCCGGCGTGGCCAGATACACGCCTTCCTCCAGCGAAAATCCATCCTCGTGCGCTTCCTCTTTCGCGAGCGCGCGCAGCTGCCAACTGTAAGCCTCTGTCATGTCGAAGAAACGCTGCCCCGCGCCGGGGCGAATGCCGAAGCGCGGCTCATTGGGGCCGTTGAGCGGGTTCCATCCCATCATATTGATGTGGTCGCTCAGCAGCACCAGTTCTCCCACGTGCAGGCTGGGATGTATGCCGCCGGCCGCGTTGGTGAGCACTACCGCGTGCATACCCATCATGCCCAGCACGCGCATGGGAAATGTGACCTCAAGCGGCGAGTAGCCCTCGTAGTAGTGAACGCGCCCCTGCATGATGATGACCGGCGCGCCACCGAGCAGGCCCGCGACCATGCGGCCCGAATGTCCTTCAACAGTGGACTGCGGGAAGTGAGGAATCTCGCTGTAAGGAACGATTTTCGGATTCTCGACGGCGGCCGCGGCCGCTCCGAGGCCCGAGCCCAGCACGATGCCCACGCGCGCCTCAAGCACGCCGAGCCGCTCTTTCAGGTACGCGGCGGCCTCTGCCACTTGGTCGTAGTACGTCATCATCTCGGAACCCGCGGAACGCTTGCGAGTATTCTACACAGCGCGTTGTGCGGTCGCGCCTGTGCAAAGGTGGTGCTCGATCAAGTCGTGCGACGTGCCCGAGGAACGCCAAAGAGCAATGTCGAAACGCCACCGGATGAACAGAGAGTGAAAAGACTTTGCTGGTCGCCGCGGCGTGCAACTGCGGCGAAGAGCCGTGTGGTAGTTTTCTAGTGTGTCCAACGCCAACCCTCTGGCCCCCGGCCAACTTGAGCCTGCTCAGCCAGGTTCCAAGCGGAGGTTTACCGCGTGGCACGCGGGCACGGCGCTGCTGCTCGCGCTGGGCTATTCCGGCTACTACTTCTGCCGCTCCGATCTCTCCGTGGTGCTGCCCGATCTGATTCACGATATGGCGCGCCACGGAATGTCGCCGAATGCAGCTGAGATCCGGCTCGGCTTCATCGCCTCGGTTGGCACAATCGCTTACGCGTTCGGCAAATTCTTCTCCGGCGCCATCGCCGATACCGGCGGCGGCAGGC
The DNA here is from genome assembly GCA_964630985.1 of uncultured Occallatibacter sp. Taxonomy (GTDB): domain Bacteria; phylum Acidobacteriota; class Terriglobia; order Terriglobales; family Acidobacteriaceae; genus Telmatobacter. Next base: position 2,116 of record CAZVYV010000232.1, on the reverse strand, counting down.
GAAGCTTTCTTGGCGGGATGGCCGGATCAATCTTGTTCACCATCGTCTTTGCCATGAGCGGAAGCTTTCCACTCTTCACCATGGCGTGGATCGGCAATCGCTTATTTCAATCACAAGGATGGGCGGCCCTGGTGCGCGTTTCGTCGCGCTGGTTCTCGTACTCCACATACGGCAGCGTAATGGCCGTCGTCAGCCTCAGCTTTCTGTTCGGCGATGCGGGCTGCCGATGGATGATGAGCGAGCTGATGGCGCACGGCGTTGGCTGGCGCGGCGTGTTCTTCTTTGCATCGGGCGCGCTCGCGGTTCTGATGGTGATGTGCACGCTGCTCTTGCGCGAGTCGCCGGAGGAGCGCGGCCTGCCCAAGCCGGAAGTGAATCCAAGGAATGTGTACGCGAGCCAGGAAGGTGCAGGCCAAGTAGGTGCAGATGTGGGAACGGCCGGCGACGATGGACGCGTGAACATCGGAGCGATCTTGAAGCCGCTGCTCACGAGCTTTCCTTTCTGGATGGTCTGCACGCTGGCGTTTGGAGCGACGCTGTTGCGCGAGACGTTCAACCTCTGGATGCCGACATACTTCGTGCAGTTTGTCGGGCTCTCGTCGAGCGCGGCGGCGAGCCGCAGCGCGCTTTTTCCTTTGTGCGGCGGAATCTCCGTGCTGCTCGGCGGATTCCTGAGCGACAAGCTGGGGCCAAACGGCCGCAACATTCTTGTCGTCGCCGGCATGTCGGCCTGCACCGTCTGCCTCCTGCTGATGGGCCACATCCCTTCGGCCGCCGGCCCATGGGCGCCGTCGATTCTGGTCGGGCTGGTCGGCTTCACGTTGCTCGGTCCGTACTCATATCTCGCGGGCGCCATGTCGCTCGATTTCGGCGGCGAGAAGGGAAGCGCCACAGCCGCCGGAATCATCGACGGCTTCGGCTACATGGCCGGATGGCTCTCGGGCGACACCATCGCGCGGATCGCGGTCGCGTTCGGCTGGCGGACGGCGTTTGTCGCGCTGGCCGGCGTATCGCTGGTGACGGCGCTGGTCGCGGTGGTGCTGGCGGCGCACCAAAGAGCAGGGACCAGGGACCAGGGACCAGGGACCAAGGACCAAGGGAGAGATGAAACAACAGTAATGATATGAGGGGGTTAAGGGGCCGAAACGCATTGTGTGCTTTTCCGCTGTCTGCGTGCTGATTCTAAAGACTTTGTTTGTCGCAAATTAGCCTAATTTCGTGCACATTTTCGACATTCCAGAGGACGATTTGCTGATTCTAAACGAGTTAGATGGCGAAAACTCGGCGAAACATCTCAATATTTTTTATTTAATTATTTTCCGTCGTTTTGACCTTCACCCAGCCCGCCTAAAATGCGGATACTCTTGGCACCATTTTCTGCTGCTCCAGCATGTCGATTGCAAGCTGCAAGTCGCGGCTCTCGATCAACGCTTTGCCCCAGCGGCGGGCCAATGCCGTCTTCTGTTCAAGTGTCAGGCCGGCGGCTAGTAGTTCATCGGCAATCGCTTGACGTTCGAGCTGGCATGCATCCAGTTGAGATTTGAGGGTCCGAATCCTGAGGTTGCAGATCGCTGATTCCATGGTGCCCGCCTCCAGTCATGCGCCGGTGCGTGTGATCGAGATCACGACATCATCCCAGTTTTTTATCGCAATTCAGCCAGAGATTATGTTCAAAACTGACCACTTTCTCTCTTAAGACACTGACCCTTTTGGGTGAGGCTGGCGAGCGTGGCTCGAGCAGTGAGTACGGATTGCGCGCCCCCCGTACCGGGAGTAAGATTGCCGCGCGGTGAATTGTGGCGGACTCCTATAAACCGGGCGATCAGGTGCCATATTCCGGCATCTATCGCGTGATGCATGATCCGAGACATGTCCAAGACCACGAAGTGACTTGCGTTTCCGGCAAGACCTTTCTTCTCTGCCGGGAGTGCCCGCATCCAACGTTTGAACTTGTAAAATCCTCACCAGTTCTCATTGAGGATTGCAAGCACTTCAAGCGCATTCAGTGACCTTCCCACTTTCCCATTTCAACAAATACCTGGTCCCGTCATGATTTCTTGTCCTTTCCGGCGGGAGATTCCCGTCGCGTGCGATTGCGGAGCGGCTTTCGCCGATG
>CAZVYV010000231.1:1930-5323 GCA_964630985.1 uncultured Occallatibacter sp. | reverse complement strand
TGCTGATGGAGATGGGCACGAGCCATGCGACGTGCTCCTTCCACTCCATGCCGATGGAGTGCCATGCAGCCGTTGACGGGCTCGACATCAGCATGCGCTGCGGAAACTCAGCCAGGCTTTGGGCTCCCGGCGGGGGTACGGCGCGGTACCACGGATAAATGACATAGGCGCCGGTGAGTACGGTCAGCCACGCAAGCACGGCCATTGCGGTCAGGTAGATCCGCATGAATCGCTCGTCTTCAACCTTGATCTCTGGCCCGAGCGGCGAACTATATCGGCGGTAGAGCTCGACCAGCGCGCCGGAACACGCCATGAGATAAACTGCGCCGAAGCCCATTCCGTGGATCATCGTCCAGAGACCGCGTACAGTGATCTCCATTCATCCCATCCTTTCCACACATGAAACTCCCAAACGCGTCCCGTCAGAGCCCGTTTCTGCCTGGCGGCGCAGGGAAGAGCAGACCGGCTGCAGGCTCCTTCTTGTTTTCCGGAGCGCCACTCTTCGCGTCCTTGCCCCATGTCCAATACATTCCCACGTAAACGTAATTCTCGGTTTGTCCTGCAACCGAGTGGCCATAGCAGAACAGAAACTGCTCGTTTGTGTTGCGCTTGAAGTGGTAGTAGCCGCCCACATCGATCATCGTGGACGATTGAGTCTGCGCCGCCGCGATTCCCTCTGCGCCGTGCGCAAAAACTTCGGCGCCGAGTTCCCACTGCTCACTCAGTTCGCGCTTGATCAGCCAGCCGGTGTAAGGAAAGTTGCGATAGCCGGTCTGCGGGACCACCTGATAACCTCCGCCACCGTCAAAGAGCCACTTGCCTTCGTTCTTTTGCAGCCAGATCGGAAGCTTGTACCAGACCTTTCCTACGCCGAGGCCTTCGTTGTAATTCCCTGTGGGCATCTCAAACATGGTGAAACTGCCGATTTGCGGAAAGTGCTTCGACTCCTTGATCCACGCGACCTTGGCGCCCAGTTCCATGTCTGTGAGGCCAAATGCGTCAGGTCCTGCTCCGCCGGGCAGATAGACAGGATTGTTGGACGGCGCGATCACGCCCCACGGCAGGATGGCATGGAGTTGAACGCGCGGCAGTGCGCCCCAGTTGAACTCGAAGGCAGGCCCGGTTGAGTCGATCTCCGCGGTCGTGCCGTCGACGCCGCCGAAGATATAGAACTCGTAGTGATGGAGGTCAACGGGAACGGGATCGTCGGTTTGATAAGGCGGGCCCTGTGCGCCGGCTCGCGCAACCCCGAGCGCGCACAACATCCAGAAGGCCAGAATTTTGAGAGCTCCGGGGAGTTTCATCGACGATCCATGAAAGGGCCCGCAAACGGCCTCATTGAGAATCGATGGTAGAGCCTGTGCGCCTCTCTGGTCCAGGCGGTCCCGGGGAATTCATCGCGCTTTCATGTTGCGCTTGGTGAAATCGAGATCTTAACGGCGGCGGCTTCCTCCGCCGGAGTGGCTCATCTTGGGCGCTTTCTCGTGCCCGCCGCCGAAACTCTGGTGTCCCCCGCCAAAGCTCTTCGGCGCTTTGTACGAGTACTTCGGCGCGCGCTCGGTGAATGATTTCGACGTCCCGCCGCCGAAGAGATGGAATCCGCCAGAGCGCTCGTTCCTCGCTACCGAATTTCCGTAGTTCTCATACGAGCGGCTCGAATATCCGCGTGAGTAGTCCGCCTGCGGCGCGCGATACGACCTCGACGGGCTGGAATAGGCGGCGCCGGGTCGCGCTGCAGAAGTCTGCGGCCCGTTGTATCCATAGTTTGAGCGGCCCGTGTAGCGGTAACTGTAGCCAGGATTGCTGTAGCTTTGCGGCCGGGTCTCGTATCCCCGATTCACATAGGTCTGCGCGCGATTCGGATAAGTTTGCGGGCGATAGCCGTAATTCTGTTGCGGCGCCGTACGCGAGTAGCCCTGAGGGGAGCGGTCGAATCGTCCGGGCTCCGGGAACCCTTGCGACGGACGATCGTAGGACTGCGCACCGCGACGATCGTTCGAAAATCCGCCGCGCTCGTAATTCCCACGCTCGTCGTATCCCTGCCGTCCGCCACTCGCTTGGTATTGATTTCCGCGCATGCCCCACGACCCACCACGGCCGTAGGCGCGTGGTCCGCCGCGCGGCAGGCCCCAATCGGCAACCTGGTTGCTGTGGGTGTAGTAGCCGGAGTGATTGAACATCAGCGAGTGCCCCAACCAGTCAAAGCCCCACGCCAGCCAGCCGAACGGCATGCGATCGAAGGCTCCCAAAGCGAAGCTCAGTCCGTACTGAATCGGAACGCCGCCGAAGAAGTTGCCCAGCGCGCCTATGAACGAGAAGCCTGGATAGGGCGCGATGGGCTGTCCATAAACGTCCCACGGATTGTAGGTAGGTACATACGCGACCTGCGGGTTCGTTGGGGCGAGATCGATGTAGCCCTGGTCGTTGCTCACATCTTCCTGCGGAGTCGATTGCAAATTGCCGGCCTGCTCGGCGCGCTGGCGCAGCACTTGCACCGTCTGCATCACATCCTGCGGCTGGTTGTAATAAGCATTCCCCAGGTTCGTAGTCCACTCCAGATCGTGGTTCAACATATCCAGTACGTCAGGAAACGCCGTCAGAGCCTTGATGCTCGGATCCCAGTTGGTCTGCGCGTTGGCGCCGGCGGCGATCTGATCGGGTGAGCCGTAGCCCTCCGCGCGCATCTGTTGCACCCACTGGTCGGCGATGGCTACCTCGGCCGGATATGTGGACGCGGCAAGAATCTGCGCCAGCAGCGAATCGGGATACAGCGCAATCGGCGCGAGAAGTTGCTCCAGATCCTGGGCGCTGAGCGACTGGGCCGGGGCCTGGCTCTGATCGGGTTGCGCGTACGGCGCTGGCGCCTGACCTTGGTCCGTATAGGGCTGCGGCGCGTAAGGCTGTTGCGGCGCGGAGTATTGGGGCGCGTACTGCGGCGGCTGATCTTGATACGGCTGTTGCGGGGCCGGCGACTGATATTGCGGTGCCTGATATTGTGGCTGCGCGTAAACGTTTTGCGGCGCGGGCTGGCCATTCGGATTGGGGCCGTCAGGACTGTTGTACGGCACTCCGGGATGCGGTTTCTGGCCGATTGCATCCGCCGCCAATGCCAGCGCGGCGATCGCAAGCGCTGCGCAGAGAATGAGACAAAAGGCGCTCGTCCTATGCCGTGCAGCCGATTCGTCGAAGATTGGTTGGCTGGGCGATTGGTTCGGTTGCGCGGAAACCGACGCTGAAGATGAAGCATGCAGATTCGTTTGGGGAGTCATGATCCCTCTCAGTCCATTCCGAGCGCTTGCAAATGCCGGATCCCATTCGTGCATAGAAATGGAACCCGGCGGCCCGGGGGGAGGGCTTACAAAAGGAACCCAAAATGAGAGGATTAGTTTCGCT
>CAZVYV010000231.1:0-1830 GCA_964630985.1 uncultured Occallatibacter sp. | reverse complement strand
TTCTTTACCAGCTCGCTCACCAGGCGTCCATCTGCGCGCACTCCCGCCGCCTGCAGCTTGCCCTGGACGGCCTTCATTACCGGGCCCATCTCCTTCACCGTGGGCTTATGCCCGAGCGTCGCGGTTAGCTCGCCAATCGCGTCCACCACCAGCTTCGCGAGTCCTGCTTCGTCCAGAGCCTTGGGCAGGAACTCCTCGATGACCACGATTTCGCCTTGCTCCTTGGCGACCAGGTCCGGCCGGTTGCCTTTGGCAAACTGCTCAATCGAGTCGCGCCGCTGCTTGATCATGGTGGCCAGCGCCTGCTCGCTCTCAACCTGCGTCAGCGGCTCGCGCTTCTCAATTGCTTTGTTCTTCAGCGCGTTCTTGATCAGCCGCAGCGTCTGGGTGCGCTCGGCGTCGTGCGCCTTCATGGCGATTACGATCTGCTGACTCACAAGGGCTTCCAGTTCGCCTGCGTCGGTCATACAGCCTCTTCTGCTGGTTGGCTGGAGCGCTTTGCGGTCTGCTCCGGCAAGGGCCAGCCAAACTTGAATTGTACCGACTTTGGAAGTTCAGGGCCAAAAGGGGCGCGATTCTGCCCGAATTCCACCCCTACGCCGATATTTCCAAGAATTAAGCCACAAAAACCACATAATTGTGTATTATGTGATTGCAGACGGCTGACCCAAAATTCTAGCCCCAAGCGAGGGAAAAAATGATTCGTAAGACCCGCCTTTTTACTCCCGGCCCAACGCCCCTTCTTCCAGCAGCTCAATTCGCCATGGCCGCAGCCGACATGCACCACCGCACCGCTGAGTTCCGTGCCCTGTTCCAAAAGGTGCTCGCCCAGCTCAAAGTTTTTGTCGGCACCAAGAACGATGTGCTGCTCCTCTCCTGCTCCGGCACCGGCGCCATGGAGGCTTCGGTCTCGAACCTCACTTCGCCCGGTGACAAGGTGCTCGTTCTCACCGCGGGCAAATTCGGCGAGCGCTGGACGGGTCTGGCGAAGGCCTTCGGCTGCGAGCCCGATGTGGTGACAGCTCCCTACGGACAGACCTTTGACCTGGCAGCGGTTCGCGCCGCGCTCAAGCCCGAGCACAAAGTCATCTACACGCAGGCCACCGAGACCTCGACGGCGGTCCGCCACGATATCCAGGCAATCGCGAAAATCCGCGACGAGGTAGCGCCCAACACTTTGCTCGTCGTCGACGGCATCACCGGCCTCGGTACCACTCACTTCGACGTCGACGGCTGGGGCATCGACGTGCTCATCGGTGGCTCGCAGAAGGCCGTCATGATTCCTCCGGGCCTCGCGTATCTCAGCGTGAGCGATCGCGCCTGGGCGGCCATGGAGACCACCAAAAATCCGCGCTACTATTTCGACCTGCGCAAAGAGCGCAAGAACGCGGTCAAGGGCGAGAGCGCCTACACGCCGGCTGTTGCGTTGGTTGCTGCGCTGGGCGCTGCGCTCGATTACATTGCCGGACAGGCAGGCGGCGATCTTGAGAAGGGCCGCATTGCCCTGATCGACAACGCGCAGGTGAACGCGGCAGCTACACGCGCGGGCCTCGTTTCTCTCGGCTTCACGCTATTCGCGCCCACTGCTCCTGCTGCTGCTGCCACGGCCGTTGCAGTGCCTGAAGGCATGGACTCAGGCGTTGTGGTCAAGGCGCTCAAGGCAAAATTCGCGCTGGTGACCGCCAACGGCCAGGGAGAGATGCAGGGCAAGATCTTTCGCGTCGCGCACCTCGGCTTCTTCGACTATCTCGATACCATCGCGCTGCTTGGCGCCATGGAACACATCGCCAAGGACAACCTCGGGCTGCCCGTGAAGTTCGGCCAGGCCGT
>CAZVYV010000230.1:0-5326 GCA_964630985.1 uncultured Occallatibacter sp. | reverse complement strand
GAGCAGTCGATGCCGGAAGTACGCGCTTCGGCAATCGCTGGGGCGATGATTTCGGCATCCTGCTGCCCAAAGAGACCATGCTCACCGGCATGGGGATTGAGTCCGCAAACCGCGATCCGCGGCGCGCGTCGACGCAGCCAAAGCAACGCATCGTTGCCGAGTTGGATGGTGCGAACAATGTGCGCCCGATCGAGCCGGCAAGCCTGCTCAAGAGAAATGTGCGTGCTGACATGAACCGTTGCCAGCTTTTCGGAGTAGAGCAACATACGTGGCTCAGGCGCGCCGGTCAGCTCGGCGATGTATTCGGTGTGTCCTGAGAAGGCCTGGCCGGATAGAGTGACCGCTTCCTTATTGAGAGGGCCGGTGACCATGGCATCGGCCTCGCCGTTCATGCACAGTTCAACAGCGCGCCGGACGTAGGCGACGGCGGCAAGACCGTACTCGGCGCGGAGCTGGCCAAATTCAACTTTGTGATCGGCGGCAAGTGTGCTGGTTTCGATCAGCGCGCAAGGCAAAGTGCGGGGGTCGATTCCGCTCACGCGTTGAGCCGCACTGAGAGCGGCCGGATCGGCGATGAGAAGCCATTGCGCCAGCGCGGAAACACTTTCATCCGCAAGAGCCTTGAGGGCAATTTCTGCGCCCACGCCGGCCGGGTCTCCGATGCTGATGGCGATCCGTGGAAGTCTGGTCATGCGCGGCCTCTTAGCGCGGCAAGAATCTCGTTGAACGCTGTCGGCGAGCCAAAGCCGCCAGACTTTGTGACGACGGTGCACCCGTGCGCATCGCCACCCTGCACGGTGCCCCATGGAATGCCCGGCGCGAACTCACCCAGGAGGATAAAAGAGTGAGCGCCCAAGGCGCGAACAGCTAGCTGCGCTGTTTCGCCGCCGGTGAGGATGAGGGCCTGCGGCGCGTAGGAACGGAACGCCGAGCGAATGCGGCCGGTAGCACCGAAAGCCGTGCGAAGGCGAAGGACGCGGACTCCATCGTGATCCGCGGAGTCCAGCTCCACTAGTTGGAGTTTGGTGACCGGATGAGACGTTCCCGCGATGAGCAAAGTGCGCGCTCCCGGTGGCACGAGCGCTGCCATAGGGCGCGCAGGAGCGAGGCTGGCTAGAGCCTGCGCCAGACCCGCCGAGCCCGCGTAGAGAAGGCCCGGCTGATCGTTTGCGGCGCGGGCCAGAGCGTCAAGATCGGCTTGACTCGCGCTGTCGCAGACGAGCAGAGTCTTGCCGGCATCCAGGGCCGGCACAAGCTCGCGCGCGTGCGCGACGTGGAAGATGCGGCCGCGGGCCGTGAAGGGGAAGAGGCGATCGAGGCGCACCTGCGAGCTCTGTCCTGCGGCGTCTTCAATTTCCAGGGTTCCATCGCGAACGGTACGTCCGGCGGCGGGAAAGGCAGGCGCGAAGAGGATGGCGCGAGTTCCAAGCGTGCGGTGTGCGGCGAGCAGTTCAGCGGCGACGGGACCGCGCGCCGCGGAGTCGACTTTCTTGAAGAAAAGCGAATTTGAGTCACCGGCAAGAGCCGTGCAGGCAAGCGAGACGGCCTGAGCTGCGCGGCGGGCCGAGAGAGCGCGCGAATTTGTATTAAATGCCTGGACGGACTCCGGGGTCGAGAACTCAACGCTTGTGCCGAACCAGACGCGAACCGTTCGCCCGGTGCGGAGGAATGCCGCGGCAGCGTCGCAGGCGCCGGTGAGATCGTCGGCGAGAAGAACGATGCGGCCGGAGTGCGGATCGGCGAATGAGGGTGGAATGAAGTCCGGAATGCGGGCTTCGGTAGACATTGCAGGACCTCTCTCTGTTTTCGAGCGTACACCGCCCTTGCGGATTCGAGAACGGTACTTGCGTGCGGCCCGACTGGACAAGAGATGGGCGCCTTCGAGAAAGTGGAGGGGATGAACCGCCGAATGTTTTGTCTTTCCGCCGCAGCCGCCACGCTTGCCGCAAATCGCGCGAGAACTTTCGCAGCATTTGCTGCTCAGGTTCCCGCCCACGGGCCGCTGATCACGCTGAGCGAGATCGAGGCCATCGATCGCGAGAGGGTTCTGCGCGCGGCCAACGAGTATTTGACGGCGCCGCCGGTCACGATTACGGCCTCGTCTTCGCCGCGCAGCAAAGGTGGCAAGCACGATTACTTTTCCGAGGCGGACTACTTTTGGCCTGATCCGAATAATCCCAACGGCCCGTATATAAATCGCGACGGCTACTCGAATCCGCAAAACTTCAACGACCACCGCCTGGCGCTGATCAGATTAAGCCTGATTGTGCCCGCGCTGACGGCGGCATGGCTCATCACGCAGGACAAGCGCTATTCCACGAGCGCGGCAGCGCACCTGCGCGCATGGTTTCTAGCGCCCGAAACGCGCATGAACCCATCGCTCGACTACGCGCAGGCGGTCCAGGGGGTTACGCCCGGCCGTAGTTACGGCATTATCGACACCTTGCACCTGGTGGAGATAACGCGGGCCGCGCGGCATCTGGACGCAGCACAATCTATGACGCCCGCAGAATTCGCCGGCGTGCGCGAGTGGTTCACTGAGTACCTTCTGTGGATGCGCGCTTCGACCAACGGACAGGAAGAAGAAGCGGCCAAAAACAACCATGGAACGTGCTGGACGGTTCAGGCCGCGGCGTTTGCGGCCTATATCGGGAACGAGAATGCGATGTTGCTGTGCCGCGAACGATTCCGCAACCATCTTTTGCCCGATCAAATGGCGGCGGACGGGAGCTTTCCACTGGAGCTCAAACGCAGCAAGCCCTACAGCTACTCGCTTTTCAATCTCGACATGCTGGCGATGATTTGCGTGATTGCGTCGGCTTCCGGATTGTCGCCAACCGGAGCGACGAACAACCTGTGGCAATTCGCGCTCCCGGACGGCAACCTTTACAAGAAGGCTGTCGACTTCATGTTTCCGTACATCGAAGACAAGAGCAAGTGGCCGTACCCGCATGATGTTGAGTATTTCGACGATCTGCCCAACCGCCAGCCCAGCCTTTTGTTCGCGGGACTGGCATACAGAGAGCCGAAGTACATCGCGCTTTGGCGCACTCTGCCGGCCGACCCCAAAACACCGGAGATCATCCGCAACTTTCCCATTCGCCAACCTGTACTGTGGGTGCGGCCGGTTTAGGAAACGGATTCGGCGGCACGGCGTCCCGCTCACTCGTATACTTGCAGCGACATGAATTCCTCCCGCCGCGAATGTCTACGCCTGATCTCTGCGACCGCACTCTCCGCTGCTTTCTCTCGCCGATTGCCGGCGTTCGGTCCGGCGCCGCAGACTCCTTCGCTGAAAGATGCTGCCAAGGCTGCCGGCCTCATCTATGGGTCGTGCAGCGACATGCCGTTCACGAAGGCGCCGCCGGAATATCTCGATCTCTTCGTTCGGCAATGCGCGCTTTTTGCCCCCATCCTGTCGTGGGAGAACGTTGCACCGACCCTTACGCAAGAAGACGATGCGCACGATCAGAATGCTGCCGTTGCCATGAGCCATGGGCTTCCCATCACCGGTGCTCATCTGCTGTGGTACCTGAGCACGCCGCTGTGGCTCGCCAACCTTTCCCGCGCTGAGGCGGAAGAGGCCGTTGCCACGCACGTCAGGAACATTGTGACCTTTTATCGCGGGCGCGTGTTTTCGTGGAACGTTGTCAATGAGGCAATCGAACCTCCGCAGAAAGGCCCCGATGGCCTGCGCATGGACAGCCCTCTGGTGCGCGCGCTGGGCACGGACTTTTTCGCGACGACCTTCCGCGAAGCCCGGGCGGCTGATCCAGGAGCGCTGCTGCTCTACAACGAATACGATCTGGAGCTGGATAACTCGTGGCAGGCGGCGCGCCGCGACGGATTGTTTCGCCTGTTGGATCGCCTGCAGAAGGCCAATGCGCCGATCGACGGGGTGGGCCTGCAATCGCACCTCAAATACCGCCAGTTCGGCGATTTCCACGAGAAGGTATACCGGCAGTTTTTGCGAGAGATCGCCGGCCGGGGGCTGAAGATCGTCGTCACCGAGCTCGATGTCGACGACCGTGGCAGCCCAGCGGACGTTCTGGCCCGCGACCTTGCCATCGCGGATATCTACGCGCGCTTCCTGCCGGTTGCGCTCGACGAACCGGCGGTTTGCGCGCTGGTCACGTGGGGCATTTGCGATCCTTACAGCTGGTACAACAGCACCTGGTGGAAACAGTACGCGCGGCCTGACGGCTTCGAGCAGCGGCCGCTGCTCTATGATGCGGAGTTTCGGCCGAAGCCGTCGTTTTTAGCCGTCCTCAACGCCCTCGAGCATGCTCCGAAGCGGGCCGTTTCCAAGTCTGGATGAATCGTGGACCGTGCGTCGCGACCCGCCTGCCTTCGCCCCCCCGACCCGGGCAAGGATTCGACTTCGAGAAGCACGAGAAAAGCTTCGGGCCCCTCCCGAGGGAAGGGCCCAAGCGCCCGCGCTTGTTTCGACCTTCTAGTTCACGATTACGGTGAAGTTCTGAGTCTGTGTGGTAGAGATGGCTGGGCTGCCTGTAGCCGTCACCGTAAAGGTATAGGTACCTGCGGTGGTGCCGGGGATCGTTGTCGTTCCGCCGCTACTGCCCCCGCCGCAAGCTGCCAGACTGCCGAGCGTAATCAGCAGCACCACCATGCCCAGCATCGCGCGCCAGGCCTTGCGCCGGGCTGGGATGCCGAAGAAAACCAGCAGGGCCAGCAGCGCGCCACTGCCGGCGCCCACCAAATTGTTCCTGGCAGATTTCTTGGCAGCATCGGACTCGATCGTGGCCGGGACGGTGCTCACCGCGAGCGTGGCGCTTCCGGATGTGGCCGAGGTGCTCAGCGTGATAGCTCCGCTGGGCGAGCAGCTTGGCAGGTTTACGGCCCCGCTTGGCGAACTCGTAAGCGCGCAACTCAGGGAGACGGTGCCTGCGTAGGCGCTGCTGCTGGAGACGGTTGCGGTTGCGTTTGCGGTTGCGCCCGGCGCAATGGCCGCGGGTGAAGTGATCGAGCCCAGCGCGAATGTTCCAGTGGATGTGGTTGTTCCTGAGACCGTGAATGTGGTGCTGGTGCCCGCGACGGCATAGTTGGAGTCACCGCTATAGGTGACCGTCAGAGTGACGGTGCCGGCAGAGGTGAATGTGTTGGCAGGAATTGTGAAGGTCGTGGCTCCGCCAGCGAGAGTCTGCGTGGAGTTGTAGTCGTCCTCGTTGGCCTGCAGAATGACGCTGCCGGTAGGCGTGGCGACGTGCCCAGAAACGGTGACGGTCACGGTCAGGCCCTGGCTTTCGGTAATGGAAGTGACGCCATTGAGGCCGATCGCCACGGCGGCGGTGTTGGTTCCCGTAGT
>CAZVYV010000229.1:0-5355 GCA_964630985.1 uncultured Occallatibacter sp. | reverse complement strand
ATCACCTCGAGCCCTTTGTTCAGCATCGTCGCTGAGTCGATGGTGATGCGCCGGCCCATCACCCACGTCGGGTGCTTCAGCGCCTGCTCAGGCGTGATGTTCGCGAACTGCTCGAGCGGAAGCTGTCGGAACGGCCCCCCCGACGCAGTCAGCCAGATCGTCTTCACCTCGTCGTGCGAGCCCACTCGCAGGCATTGGTGCACCGCGTTGTGTTCGCTGTCGATGGGCAGGATGGGCACCTTTCGCTCGCGTGCCGCCGCAGTCAGGATCTCCCCCGCCGCCACCATGCACTCTTTGTTCGCCAGCCCCACCGGCTTTCCCGCCAGGATGGCCGCGTGCGTTGCTTCGAGCCCGGCCACGCCAACTATGGCCGACACCACAAAGTCGGCTTCATGCAATGTCGAGCAAGCAATCGTGCCCGCGGTCCCGTGAACCACTTCGACTCCGTTCACATCGGCCCTGCGCATCCGCCCTGTCAGCTCGGCGGCCAGCTCTGCAGTGGCGAGCGAAACCATGCGCGGCTTCCAGCGCACAACTTGCGCAAATGCCTCATCCACATTGCGGCCTGCGGCCAGCGCAGCGACTTGGTAGCGCTCCGGAAACTGCTCAACAATGGAGAGGGTGCTTTGCCCGATGGAGCCGGTCGATCCGAGAATGGCGAGTCGTTTCAAGGTACTTGCTTTTATCTTAGAACCTCTGGTGAATCACTTGCGCGTACCACAGCACAGGGCCGGCAAGCAGCAGCGCATCAATGCGGTCCAGCATCCCACCATGCCCCGGCAACAGGTTGCCGGAATCCTTTACTCCGGCTGATCGTTTCAGCGCCGACTCCGCCAAATCACCCACCTGTCCAGCAACATTGATGACCGCGGCCAATCCCACCCAGTACCAGAGTTCATCGGGATAGGACAGGACCGCCGAAGGGAATGCCCGCTCCAGCCAGGAAACGATAGCCGAGTTCGATGATTCCTGCGTCACTGTTGCCAGGCTCACAAGCACGGCGGCAATCACTACACTGCCGGCCACTGACGCGATGGCCCCTTCCCAGGTCTTGCCCGGGCTCAGCGACGGTGCCATCTTGTGGTGGCCCCATGCGCGCCCGGCGTAGTAGGCCGCCGTGTCTCCCGTCCACACCACACAAAGCAAGAACACTAGGAGGGAAGGACCATTGGCCTGTTCACGCAGTGACGGCAGAGCGATCAGGGTAAGACCGGTGTAAAGCAGGCAGAAGATCGACGCCGACGCATCGGCAATGGTTTCCGCAACCGGCTTGAAGAAGGTGCAATACACCAGCAGGCCAAGGCCTAGAATTCCAAACAATGCAGGCGTCAGATCGGGCCACTCGAAGTTCACCGCAAAGAGCGCCAGAAGCGCCACCAGGGTCGCAATGCGCGGCGGGTTCGCTCCGCACCGCCGGCTCAGGTCCATGTACTCCCACCCTGCCAGCGCCGCAACCGCTGCCACGGCCAGCGTGAACAGCCATTGCCAACGGGGCCCGAGAAACACCAGAACAAGAACAATCGGAATCAGAACCAGAGCGGTAATAATGCGTTTCATTCAGCGTTGAGAATACACCGCCGGGGCGGAAAGTCCTGGTTACTGAAGATTTCCGCGCACGATTGCGCCACGGCTTGGGATTCTGGTTTGTCCGGAAGAAAAAATCTGCAATACAGCAGGGCGGCTAGCTTACCGCAATCCTGATCTGGTCGGGATTCTCTTCCACTTCGCCGCCATCTTCGCCGATCCCACCATAGCGGCGTTCGCGGCGCTGGAAGTCCGCGATGGCCTCGAGCAGATGGATTCCCCTGAAGTCCGGCCAGAACCGCTCGGTGACAAAAATCTCGGTATAAGCGATCTGCCACAGCAGGAAATTCGAGATCCGTTGCTCGCCCGAGGTGCGGATGAGCAGATCGGGATCAGGCATGTGCGCCGTGTAGAGATGGCGGTGAATGTCTTCTTCCGTGACGCGATCCGGGCTGAGATCCTTGTCTTTCAGTTCCGCCATCAGTCCGCGAAAGGCGTCCAAAAGCTCCGATCGTCCGCCGTAGTTGAGGGCCAATGTCAGCGTGGTGCCGGTGTTGTTGGCAGTCGCCTCCTCCACCCAGCGAATCTTATCCTGGACGTCCGGGGCCAACTCATCAGTCCGCCCAATGGACCGGAAGCGAACGTTGTTGATTCCCATCCGCTCGACGTTGCTTTCCAGGTAGGTCTTCAGCAGGCGCATCAGGAAGCTGACTTCGGCGCGCGGCCGTCGCAAGTTGTTTTCCAGTGAAAACGCATAGAGCGTCAGCCATGGCAAGCCGATACGGGAAGCCGCTTCCGTTACCAGTTGAACGGATTTTGCCCCTTGCTGATGTCCCACAAAGCGCTTGAGCGAGCGCCGACCGGCCCACCGGCCATTTCCATCCATGATGATCGCAACATGCCGCGGCAGGCACTCCGGCTTTAGCGTCGCATAGACAGCGCGCTCCTCGGGGCTTAGCTCATCGATGCGCAATGGGGGGGTGACGGTCGATCGCATTTGTGCTTTCCACGCCAAGGCCCGGGCAGCATCCCGAAGTGGCGCCTACGTCTACGTGTTCACGCTCGAGAGATTAGATGCCGCCAATTGCGTGAACGAAATTCCTGCAGGCATGCGCAATGCTTGCGGCCGGATTCGGGAGTCACACCATCGACCGTAAAGCATTTGAGGGAATTCTGCAACGCACCGCTTTGGCGTCTTCAGCGCGGACTCGTCAACGCATTCGAGACACTCGCCGAAATGGGCCTCCGGCGGGGTTCCGAAGATGGGCTGTCCCGGTAGCCGCCCAGGCGACGAACCGCGCGCGAGCTTTCGAGCGCGATGGGGAGGCCTGCCTGGGCTCTGCTCTACGCTGTTCGGCGGCGGCCTGTTGACGCGTCTCTCACTGCGCCGAAGAACAGAGTCCGGTGCAGCGAATCCAGATGCGGCAACAGTTCGGCAACTTCGGCCAGGAACGGGTCGCTCAGAATCGCAGTGACTTCTTCGTCACGGCGACTGCGCTCATCGCGGACCAGTTGGCGTATCTCTACGCCAAGTGCCGTTGCGAGCCGTTCAAGCGATCCCAGCGTCGGAATCGCCTTGCCGTTCTCGATTTTCGAGATATATGTGCGCGGTACCTGCATCCTCCCCGCCAATTGCCGCTGGCTCAGGTGGCGCGCTCTGCGCAATTCGCGCACTTGCGCGGCTACCTGCATGCCTGCGCCGCCACTTACCGGCACGGGCTGGCTCGTCACCAGTCTTGGGGCCAGAAACACCGGCTCCTCGATATCGAGAGGCCTGTGGCATTTCCGGCAAAGAGAGTTGCTGGTCCTATACTGCATCAACCTGCAGTACTCACACCGCACCACTTCGCGTGATTCCACGCTAACGATTGAAGTTGCCATTTAGGGATGCGCGGAGTGCCAGAGCGTGGGACTCCAGATGCATCGCTGCACCTTGATTGGTGCTACTTTCTACGAATGAACCATAATTGTCAAGTAGAAATTCAGGGTCAAACCGAAAAAAGCAGGGTGAGACCCGCAGGAAACCGGACAAAACGCGAACCACGTTGATCAACAGGAGATCTAAATGACAGCCAACTCAAGCTTTAGCCGCGACCCCGCATGGCAACTTCTCATCGATTGGACCCAGAGCGAAAGCTTGCGCAAACACGCGTTGGCGGTAGAGGGTTGCGTCGTCGCCTACGGAGAGCAGGAGGCAGATCGTCTTGCGCTGAAGGGTGCCGCGCGCGCCAATCTCGTCGAGCTCTATTCGACCACCGCCCTGCTCCACGACTTCGACTATGAACGCCATCCCACCCCCGAGGAGCATCCCTTCGTCGGCGTCCGCGAGCTCGAGCGTCTGGGCTGGTCTGAGGAGCTTCGCACCGCCATTCTTGGCCACGCGCTCTACTCAGGCGTGCCGCGCACCACACACCTAGCAAAAGTCCTCTTCGCCTGCGATGAGCTTGCCGGATTCCTCACAGCCTGCGCCCTGGTCAAGCCCACCAAAGCTATCGCAGATGTGGAAGTTTCAAGCGTAAGGAAAAAGATGAAAGACAAAGCCTTCGCTCGCGGTGTCCACCGCGAAGGTATTGTCCAGGGCGCAGCCGAGCTCGGCGTCGATCTTGATGTCCACATCGCATTCTGCATCGAGGCAATGAAGAAGCGGGCCGGCGAACTTGGACTTTGAACTCAGAGCTTTCGCGCCGCCGGTTTTGCTCCATCTCTGGCGTCGCCCCATTGCTCGAAAGGTGTTCGCACGAGCCGAAACGTGCCTCAATGGAGCTAATAGCTAAAGGCTGTTAGCTTTTTTCCTATCTCCCCCACGCTCCGCCCTCGACTCGCTGAGAATCACGCGGCTCCCGATTGTAGCGATAAAACCAGCACTCCACAGTCCCGCCCGTTTTCAACTCCACAGCTTGTTTCTCGCGGATATACTCGCTCGTCTCCGGTGCATCCGGATCGAACCCTTCATAAGCATCGAGCCGCGCAAGAACGCTCCCGTCCTCCGGCAGCTCCATCACCGTCCCAACGATTTTGCCCTTCGCGCTCGGATCGGCCACCGCGCCGGGGTATCCGCCCAGATCGTAGAGCACGCCGCGCACAAATCCCTCGCCCACTGGCCGCAGCTTCGCCGCCACGCGGGCAATCTTGGTCGGCGCGAGCCCCGGCTGTAGCGTCCCATACGCAAAAAGGTAATCGTTCATCTTTCGAATGATGATGCCATGAAATTTTTCGAGACCGGCCCGAAGTGCTAACGCAGTTCACACGATTTTTCTTTATCGATGTGATATTGCCACGCCTGGATCGTCTTGCCTTTGGGGAAAAACTCGATCTGCTTTTCCCCCGCGTCAGTGTGAACCTTGAATTTCGCCAGTTGGTCCGGGTCACCCTTGTAGAAAGAGTTGCCGAGAAGGAGTTGCCCGTCGCGAAGCCCGGCTTTGAATGCCGGCCCGTTCTCGATGACTCCGGCGAGAGTTTCTGTGGATCGAGAATGTTCGAAGTCGAATCCCAGATCAAAGGTCGCTACATCATCGAGCGATGCGTGCGCACAACCGCCGAGGACCGGCAGGCGTTCGGGTGCCGGAAGATCTCCATGATGAGTCACTGCCTGTTGCAATACAGCGCGTGACTCCGGCGAGAGGTAACGCCCGGCCGTGGCGAGAATGCGATCGAGGGAGTATGGCTGATCGCCCGTGCGCACCATATCGAACATCACATCGTCGAGCGAGTGCTGCCCGTCCGACTCTCCCCGGATTGTGCCATCCAGCCAAAGCGATATGATCCGGCCGCGTACGTATTCATCGTTCGAGGTCGGAAACCTGCGCAAAGCGATGTTCAATGAATTGACGT
>CAZVYV010000228.1:0-5356 GCA_964630985.1 uncultured Occallatibacter sp. | reverse complement strand
GCGAGCGAGATTCAGCGGTCGCTACTGCCGAAGGTGATTCCGCAGCTCGCCGGATTCGAAGTGGCGGGAGCATGGCGACCGGCGCGCACAGTCAGCGGAGACTACTACGATGTGTTCAAGCTGGATGAGCATCGACTCGGTCTGTGCATTGCGGACGTGGTGGGGAAGGGCGTGTCTGCCGCGCTGATGATGGCCAATGTGCAGGCCGCCGTGCGTGCTTACGCGAGCAGTGCCGAAACTCCGGCGCAACTTTGCGCCAAGGTGAACAGCCTGCTCTGCGAGAACCTTGCGACGGGAAAGTTCGTGACGTTTCTCTATGGAGTCCTGGACAACGAGACGCGCACGCTCGACTACTGCAATGCCGGGCAGGTTTATCCGATCCTCGTTTCGCGAGGCAGTACTAAGTCGCTGGATCATGGCGGCGCTGTGCTGGGCGTCTTTCCCGCGTGGGAGTACGAAAGCGCGAAGATTAAGTTTTGCGCAGGCGATCGGCTGTTGCTCGTAACTGATGGCATTACTGAAGCGAGCGACGGAGACGAGCAGGAATTCGGCGAGGAGAAGCTGGCCGAAGCTGCGCTCGAATGCAGCAAGCGCACGTCGGAGGAGATGTGCGACGCGTTGTTGAATCAGGTGTCGACGTTCTGCGACGCGCACTTTCAGGATGATGCAACGCTGCTGGTGATCGCGGCGAAGTAAGCGGCGAGAGCGCTAGCTTCGCGTAGATTGCAGACGGGCGAAGAGGCGGTCGCGTTCCGGCGCGAGAACTTCGGCAGCCGGGCCTAACGCCACCTGCCGACCGTCGCGGAGCAACAGAACTTCGGCCGACGTGGCGAGCGCGTCGGTGGCATCATGCGTGGCCACGACGGTCCGCACTTTGCTTGCGCGCAGCCAATTCTGCAGGCGGACCAGAAGCGCATCGCTCGCGACGCCATCGAGCGCGGAAAAAGGCTCATCAAGAAGAAGCAGGCGCGGCGCGGGTGCCAACGCGCGCGCCAGTGCCACGCGTTGTGCCTGGCCGCCGGAGAGATCCTCCGGTCGGCGGGCTGCGAGGTCGGTGGCGCCAACAAGATCCAGCATTTCGTTTACGCGGCGGGTGCGTGTGGCCCGATCAAGCGCGCTCAGGCCGTAGGCCACATTCGCGGCGGCGGTGAGGTGAGGGAAGAGCGCGGATTGCTGCGAGACCAGCGAAGTTTGGCGATGACCTGGCGGGACGCGGAGTCCGCTGGCTGTTTCAGTGAGCGCACGGCCGTCGAGGGCAATGCGGCCGCTGACTGGATGATCGAGGCCGGCGAGCAGGCGAAGCAACGTGCTCTTGCCCGCACCAGACGGGCCGAAGATGACGGTCCAATCGGATGTAAAGGTACATT
This sequence comes from uncultured Occallatibacter sp., assembly GCA_964630985.1. GTDB lineage: Bacteria > Acidobacteriota > Terriglobia > Terriglobales > Acidobacteriaceae > Telmatobacter. The sequence goes on along the minus strand of CAZVYV010000228.1, from coordinate 3,989 downwards.
CCACTTGGAGGTGGAATGTGCCGCGCCGCGCGTCGAGTGAGAAGCTAAGCACCTCTCTCGCTCCCACGCTTCTGGCTTGTGGCGTAGACGGCGACGAGAGCGAGAACGCTCAAGCCAAGGAGCAGCAGAGCAGTGTGATCGGCGGCAGTGTAGTCGAAGTTCTCCACCTGGTCATAAAGAACAATAGACAGCGTGCGTGTAGCGCCCGGAATGTCGCCGCCGAGCATGAGCACGACGCCGAATTCGCCGATGGTGTGAAGAAAGCTGAGAACGATCGCGGCGACCAGCGAACGACGAGCAAGCGGAACGAGGATGCTGCTGACGAGGCGGACCGGACCAGCGCCGAGAAGGCGCGCAGCGTCGACCAAAGCCGTGTCGACCGATGAAAAGCCGGCGACGAGAGGCTGCACAGCAAAGGGAAGGCTGTAGATGACCGAGCCGACAACAAGGCCATCGAAGGAAAACGCGAGCGGATGGCCAAGCAGGGCGGCGATGCCGCGGCCGATTGCTGTGCGCGGCCCGAGCAGGACGAGTAGAAAGAAGCCGAGAACGGTTGGCGGCAAGACCATGGGCAGCGTGGAAAGTGCTTCAACAGCGGCGAGCCAGCGGCCGCGACCCAGCACGATGAGCGCCGCGAGAGGCACGGCGATGGCGAGGAGAATCGCGGTGGTGACGGCGGCGAGACGAAGCGAAAGCGCGAATGCTTGCCAGTCCATCGTGGTCACTTCACCGGCGTGAGCCCGGATTTGGCGAATTCTGCCTGCACGGCGGGCGAGAGAAGAAAGTCGAGCAGCTTGTGGACCGCGGCGCGCTGTTTGGAATTGCTGACGATGACTGCGCCCTGCTTGATGGGCGGGTAGAGGTCGCGGGGAATGATGAAGTACGAGCCGTCAGCGGAGAGGCCCGGCGTGAGGGCCGAAGTGAGCGAGATGAGGCCGGCATCGGCGTTGGCAGAGTCAGCAAACTGCGCGGCCTGGGCGATATTTTCGGCGGTGACGATGCGAGGCTTGAGCGTTTCGTAAAGCTTGAGGCTCTGAAGCGCGGCGAGGGCGGCGCGTCCGTAAGGCGCGCGGTCAGGATTGGCGATAGCCAGGCGATTCAAATTCGGATTCCGAAGAAGATCGAGAGAAGGCGGAGGCAAATGAGAATCTTTCCGCTCCCAGAGGACGAGGGTGCCCCTGGCATAGGTGATCGGAGTCGTGGAGTCGTCATAGCCGGCGGCATCGGCGAGGCCAGCGTCGATGAGACGGTTCGGAAAACTGAGGTCGGCTGAAAAGAAGACGTCGAAGGGCGCGCCGTTCTGAATCTGCGTGGCGAGCGTCGCGGAGGATTGATACGTGGCTTCGGCATGGATGCCAGTTTTTTTCTCAAATTGAATGAGGATCTGAGGAAGAACAGGTTCCAGATCGGCGGCGGCGGCCACGCGGAGGGGCGACTGTGCGCAAAGCGGCGCAAGGATCAGGAGCGAAAACAGGGCGACGAAAAAGTGCTTCAACATCAGCTCGAGCAGCCTTCCATCCACAACTGGGATCGCAGTACACCTGCTAGGCTAACACCTAGGGATGAGCGACAATCTACACCAGTTACGCTGTTTTGGATGCGGCAGCCGAATCGCGGGCGCGGACGCGCGGCCGGACTTTCGCTGCGCGAATTGCGGTGACCTGTTTGAGGTTGAGTATCCCGGCTGGAGCCAACGCGGAGGGAACGACCGGCCCAATCCGGGCGCGCTGAAGTGGCTGTGGCGGGAGCGGCGCTGCTCGGGCGAGGCACTGAATCAATCAGGAGTGTGGCGCTACAGGGAACTGCTGCCGATTCTGGACAGTTTTGGCAATGCAGTGTCGCTGCGCGAGGGGAATGTGCCGCTCTATCATCTGCGGCGATCAGCGAAGGCGCTTGGAATCGATCAGCTCTACGCGAAGCACCAAGGCATGAATCCGACCGGCTCGTTCAAAGACACAGGCATGACGGCGGCGCTGAGCGTGGCGAAAGAGCGGGGATTTACGTGGGTCGCGTGCGCATCGACGGGGAACACGTCGGCATCGATGGCAGCGTATGCCGCGCGCGCTGGAATGCGCAGCCTGGTTTTGATTCCCGAAGGAAAGATTGCGTGGGGCAAGCTGTCGCAGGCGATGGATTACGGCGCGGTTACCTGCCAGGTGAAGGCCGACTTCGACGGATGCCTGCGCCTGCTGACCGAGATCGTAAGGAACGCGCCGATCTATCTTCTGAATTCGGTGAACCCCTATCGGCTGGAAGGGCAGAAGACGCCGGCCATCGAAATCGCTGAGGCCATGGACTGGAATGTGCCCGACCACCTGATTGTTCCGGGAGGCAACCTGGGCAACAGCTCGGCGCTGGGCAAAGGATTCCGCGAGATGCGCGAGCTTGGGTTGATAGCCCGGCTGCCAAAAATCAGCGTGATTCAGGCAGCGGGAGCCAATCCGCTGGTGCGAAGTTTGAAGCTGAATCACGGCGCGGTGCTGGAGCCGATGGAAGCGAACACGCGGGCGACCGCCATCCGCATCGGGAATCCGGCGTCGTGGCGCAAGTCGGCGCGGGTGATTCAAGACAGCGGTGGATGGTGCCTGGACGTGACCGAGGCGGAGATCGCAATTGCCAAAGCGGAGATCGGCGCGGAAGGGCTGGGATGCGAGCCAGCTTCAGCGGTGACGCTTGCCGGGCTCAAGAAGCTGCGCGCGCAAGGAGTGATTCACTCCGGAGAAACGGTGGTGCTCGTGCTGACGGGCCACACGCTCAAGGATGCGGATTACACGATTGACTTCCATCGCGGAACGCTGCTGACCGATGAGGAGAAGCTGGGTTCGGAGCATGCGATTGAGGCTTTGCGCCGCGATGCGGTCACGGTGGATGCGACGCCGGCTGCGGTGCTGGCGGCGATCGAGGGCGAGGTGGGATGAGTCATCACGGAGACTTCGGCGCTCTTCGGCTCCGCCTGCCTGGAACTTCGGCGAATCTCGGACCGGGATTCGACGCGGTGGCCGTGGCTCTGGATTTTTTTCTGGAGATTGAAGCTGAGCCGGCGGGCGAATTCTCAGTGACCGCGGGCGGACGCGACGCGGAGCGATGCGCGCAGCTTGAAAACAATCTGATTCTCGAGACCTACAAACAAATCTTGAGCAGCAACGAACGGCCGATCGTTCCGCTGGCGATCCGGATGGTCAACGGAATTCCGCTGGGGATGGGATGCGGCTCGTCTGCGGCCGCGCGGCTGGCGGCCATCGCACTGGCCGCGAACTTCGGCGGGCTCCAATGGAATACGGCGCAGATTCTCGAAGAGGCTTACAAGCTCGAAGGGCATCCGGACAACGTGGCGGCGTGCTGGCTGGGCGGATTTGTGACCGCGGTATGCGAGGGCACCAAGGTGCACGTGGCGCGAATCGATACGCCGCCGGAGTGGCGCGCGATTGTTGCGTTGCCTGACGAGCCGCTTTCCACCAGCAGAGCGCGCGCAGTGTTGCCGGCGAGTTTTCCGCTTGGGGATGTGGTCGCAAATCTGCAGTCGGTAGCGGTGATGGGGCTCGCATTTTCGCAAGCGCGCGGAGATTTGTTGCGCCTTGCGATGAAGGACCATCTTCACCAGCCGTATCGCGCTGCCATCTGTCCACTGCTGCCTGTCCTGTTGCCGCTGATGGGAGAGCACGGAATTCTGGGTGTGGCTCTGAGCGGAGCAGGGCCTGCAGTACTGGTCATTGTCGACCGTGAAGAGAGCTTGGCCGGTGCTTCAAGTGCGGTGCAAAATTGCATGGGAACGGAGCTCCTTATTTGCCGATTTTCCGAGGTCGGAGCCTTCCAAACGATTGAAAACATTTAAGTTTGCTCGATTTGCATCGTTTTCAGTTGGCAAGCCTATGCGTTATGAATAAGTTACGGTGGTTGCTTAGGTGAATAGTCACCAAAAATCTGATTACTGCACCTATTACTCAAGTTTGCTTGCTATTTATCGATTAAACACCTTACATTCGCAGCGT
>CAZVYV010000227.1:0-5375 GCA_964630985.1 uncultured Occallatibacter sp. | reverse complement strand
CCAAAGCCGAGCGTTCAGAGTGATCCGCCGCTCGCCCGCGCGCAAGCTTGCTCGTTGCCCCATCCTTGCGCCTGCCTTTTGGCGCAAGCGTGGGGGACTCCAAAAGCCGGCAGCGGTTTTCGTTCTTTGCGCCATTGCCCTCGCCGCCACGGCCTGCCACTCCTACCACGTCGACGCCACTGTCGAGAACCGCACCGGCTCCGATATTCAACTTCTTGAAGTTGATTACCCCAGTGCCAGCTTCGGCGCCGACCACATCGCGTCGGGAGCCGCATACCACTACCGTTTCCAGATCCGCGGCAGCGGCCCCCTCGAAATCACTTACACGGGCTCGGACGGCAAGCAGGTTCAGATCGCCGGCCCCACGCTCGTCGAACGCCAGCAAGGCCGGCTCAAAATCGTCCTTCTGCCCGCCGGCAAAGCAGAGTTTATTCCCCAGCTCACGCCGTTCTCCTGACCGGAACGCTTTTGCGCGCAGCGGCCCACCGTCTGAAGATTTGCCTAAACGCAAAACAGGCGGAGCCCGTTTCCGGCTGCTCCGCCCGCTCCACATTTCAATCGTTTTCTATTCCCTTTTCCCTAATCCCTGTTCCCTTGATCTAATGCACCATCGACTGGAACAGGGGTGACTGCAACAGCGCGCTGAATTCAGTATCCGAGGCCGCAAAATGAACCTCGAGCTTTCCTGAATTCGAGTCGATCGAAGTCTCGCTCAGCGCCTGCTTCTCCGAGTCCGACCCCGTCATCTTCCTCACCATCACCGCCGCCGAAAGCAACGAAGAGATCGTGGCTGCCGCGAACGAATCACCCGTCTGAATCGTTAAATCGAACCGCACACCATGGACGAAGTCCATTGCGTACCACGAACCCTCCAGCCGCTGCTTCACGGTGTCGAAATCGGTCACCGATCCCGCCTCGCCGAGAAGCTGTTTCATCATCGTCTGCGTGCCCTGATTGTCCAGAATGCTCCAAAGTGAAGTCGAGTCCACGCTCTGCATCGCTTCCATCATCGAATTGTTGGTGAGCATGCTGGCAGCCATTCCGTCCCGGGCATCGAGCGCCTTGGTCACGGACTCCTTGCTGCCGAAGACCATCGTCGATGGATCGACAAAGCAAAGCACCATGCCCGTCTTGCTCATGGGATACAAGCTGTTGGTACGCACCATTGTGGGCTTAATCTTCTGCGCCTTGAAACTGGCCAGAATGTCATCGGTAGGAAACTGTCCCTGCGCAATCCCCACCGACTGCAGCGCGTCGCTCGTCGCTGACGGCCTGAACAGCGCAAATGCCAGCTCTTCCACATATTGATCGATGGGCTCGCCCTGGCTCGTACTCGGCTTTCCGTTAGCCAAAACCGGCTTCAACGTGAACTTGCTCAACGCCTCATCGAACTGCTTAAGCTCCGGCGGCTCCACGCGGTTGCGCAGATTCATCGCCGCTGTCGAATTCTGCATCGCGCGATAGTCAATCACGACCAATTGCTGCACATCATGCGGAATCGCTCCGCGCGCATCCGTTGATAACTGTGCTGCAGGGGCCGGCACAACCGCCGCCAGCATCATCGCTGCAATCGAAATTCCCGCAAACTTCTTCAACATAACCCTCCGAAACTCGATCCCTGTTCGGCTCCAGATCTGCTCGCCGCAGGGTCAAATTTGCATCTCTTCGCGCCATCTCTTGCCTGGCGCCTGGTGTTATTGTACCGATTTGCTACTCCATCGGTCCGCTTCCTTGGCCCCTGGGACGTTACTCTTGTGGCCACTCCAGCGGGTGCTCAAGTCGCCTCTCCAGGACCTTGGTTTGCTCATCGAACTCACTTAATTGACGCATCCAATCGCTTTCCCGCTCACAAGCGGCCTCGGGAATCAGCCCGATCACCTCTCCCTCGGCCACCCCAGTCTTGTGCCGCGCCGCCAGGGCCACAACCTTGCGGTGGACCACCGACAGCGGCGTAGCCTCGAAATCCGTAATGTTCATCGAGAGTTGCGCCCGTCCGTGGGCCAGAACCCCCATGGCCTTCACGCCCTTCAAGCCGCCAGAAGCCGCACGAATCTCCTTGGCAATAGCCCGCGCCGTGGCCACGTCGGACGAATCGAAGTAGATGTTATAGGCAACAAGGAACTTGCGGGCCCCCACCACGCTCGCGCCGCCTGTGGGATGAAGCCCAGGCCCGCCGAGGTCCGGCCGCCGCGACGGGTCTTTCTGCGCCGCGTCCCGGAGCTCTTCGAACTGTCCGCGGCGGATGTCTTCGAGGTTTTTCCTGTCAGGCCGCGCCGCCGCCGCCTCATAAAAGTAGACCGGAACTCCAAACCGCCGCCAGATCTCAAGGCCGGCTTGTCGCGCCAGCATAACGCACTGCTCCAGCTTGATTCCTCGCACAGGCACAAATGGAATCACGTCTGCGGCCCCAATACGCGGGTGGACACCCTGCTGGCGCGTGAGGTTGATCAGCTCCACGGCCTTGCCCGCGCCGCGCACCGCTGCTTCCACCACTCCGGCTGGCTCTCCGGCAATCGTTACCACCGAGCGGTTATGGTCCGCGTCCGTTGACCAATCCAGCAGGTGCACCCCATCCATCCGCATGGCAGCGACGATCGCTTCCACAAGTTCAATGTCTGTGCCCTCGGAAAAGTTGGGAACGCACTCAACGATCGCCCCGCTCATTCGTGCCCTGCTCTCTCGTCGTTCCCGCCCCGGTCCCGCACTTTGTTTCTATTCCCTATTCCCTAATCCCTGGTCCCTGTCTTCTTCATCGCGTCCAGAACGTGTATTGCGCCTGAACCTGAATACTCGCATTCACTCCGGGATTGCGGTCGCCCAGCGAGGCGGAAGAAATGTGGACACCGCTCACTACCAAATCAATCGACCGCTTCGGCTTCAGGAAGTAATGCACTCCAAAACCGCCCTGCGGTGTGAAATTCCAAACGCTCGTTCCTCCGTCGATAATGGGTCCTTTGGCCGGGTTGTTGTTGCTCATGATGTTCGGCGGAAACTTATGCGTCGTATAAATCAGCCCGCCTGCGGCCTGGAACCACGGCTGGATGCGCCGCGACCTGGTGAGAAAATTCCAGCGGAAGATCACCGGCTCGAGACTGACGCCGTAGAATGTTCCGCCTCCGAACGGCAAATCGCACGTGTAAAACTGCCCCGTCGGCGTTTCGCAGGTGTATGCCTGCAAATGCGGCGGCGGAGTGTACGCCTGCCACAGCGGCATGATCTCGCCCCCGAACTCGAACTGGCCGCTGAAGATTCCCGCGTGGACCACGGGCGAGATGATCTTCGCCATCTGAAATCCACCCCACAAAAACTTGTAATTTGACCGGTCGCCAACACCCGTGCCCCAATTCAGGAACGGCCCGTACTCCCAGCTGCGGTCGCTCCTCACCTCGGCAACAGGACTTGCAACATCGGCGCTCATAAGAACGTCTGCCCGTTGGCTCGCGCCACTCTGTGCCGTCGGCCGCTGATACGGCCCCTGCAAGAGAACTCCGCCTTGCGGCGCTTGCGCAGCTACCATTGTTCCCGTCAGCAACAAAAACAAAACAATCCCTTCAGTACGTCTCAAATTCTTCCCCCACTCGTCCCTACGCCTCTAGTCCCTTGGTCCCTGGTTTCACGTCGCTGCTTTAACCAAAAAAAGACCGCCACAATCGGGCGGCCTTCTCTTTGCCTGCCCTGGCCTGCTTATCCAGCGGCCTCCATCTGAGCCGCATCCATGTCGAAATTGGAATGGACATTCTGCACGTCGTCCAGATCCTCCAGCGCTTCCAGCAAGCGAACCATCTGCCCCGCCGCATTGCCTTCGAGCTTGCTGTAGGTCGAGGCCACCAAGGTCACTTCACTCATCACTGTTGGAATTCCCGCAGCCTTCACTGCGTTCGACACCGCTTCATACGAACCGGGATCAGTCAGAATCTCCCACGTGTCTCCTTCGTCCTTCAAGTCCTCGCCGCCATGCTCCAGCACAATGTCCATCAGTTTCTCTTCGCTGGCCGCGGACTTCTCCAATGCAATCAGGCCTTTTTTGGCGAACATGAACCTCACTGAGCCGGTCTCGCCCAGGTTTCCGCCATTCTTCGCGAAAGCGTGCCGGATCTCGCTCACCGCACGGTTGCGGTTATCTGTCATCACATCGACAATGATTGCTGCGCCGCCCGGCCCATACCCCTCAAAGGTGACCTCTTCGTAGGTCAAGCCCTCCAACTCGCCGGTGCCGCGCAGGATGGCGCGCTTGATGTTGTCGGCGGGCATATTCTCTGCCTTGGCTGCCAGCACTGCGGTACGCAGACGCGCGTTCGTGTCGGGATTACCGCCCCCCTTGGCCGCAACGGCGATTTCTTTAAGCAACCGGGTGAAAATCTTGCCGCGCTTGGCATCCAGCGCGCCCTTCTTGTGCTTGATTGTGGCCCATTTCGAGTGCCCTGACATAACAACCTCAAACGGCTTGAAAGATAGCGGATACCCGCACGGTGACCCTGCAAGTATATCCCAGCCGGACACAGTTCGGCGGCCCGCCGGATCACTGAATACGAGCCGTTTTGAGACAGGAAATAAGCCTCCACGGAACCCGCGACGCGGCCGAAATTGACCCTTCATCTGCGAAATCAGCAAGGTTTGGCCGGCTGCTGAGCATCTATTTCAAACTGTACTTCGTGATGAATCTTGCCAGCGTGTTGTTATAGGCCCCGAACTGATCGCGCAGCGATTCGTACGTGCCGCCGGGCCACAAGTCGATGTCCATTACCAGCCACGGATCGTTGACGCTGTCATAGTAAGCCCTCGTCCAGCGGTTGTTGGTGTTCCACTCGTTGATGTGCGAAATATCGAATTTGCCGTTGGTGGCAAAGCCGGTGGCGAGTCCAAAGGAACCATAGCGCCCGTCCTTAAAGTCGTTCGGAAAGATATTGCACGGGCTGCCCTGCGTATTGGTCACGATGTGGCTCTCACCGTCCCCATCGGGGACTACTTTCGCGGAGTAACCCTCGCTTTGCAGCCATGCGACGATATCTTCAATCGTGAATCCTCCTTCGGGAATAGGATGTATCGAAATTGTTGAAGTCGGCGGCGTTGCTTGCGGCTGTGGTACAGCCGGTGCGGCTGGCAGGGCTGCTCCGCACTTCGTGCAGAATCCTTGATTCGGCAGCGACGGTGCCCCACAACGAGGACAAGACATGACGATTCTCCAGTTCTCAAAAGAGATCTCTAATAAGCGGTCTCTGCAAGGTACCACCTTCGTGACCGCGAAGAAAAGCTGTTGCGCGAGAGTTTCTTCGGCCTGACCACATCCCTGGCTACTGTCCCTGCTTGGCGCCCGGATGCCGCCCCGCCCGCTGCGGGAAGGCCAGAACGCAGATCACCATAAAGCACGCAATCGC
>CAZVYV010000226.1:0-5434 GCA_964630985.1 uncultured Occallatibacter sp. | reverse complement strand
CGGGAAACATCCGGCGCGTGGTGCTGGGCGAGAAGGTGGGATCGCTGGTGACGGCTTAAAGCAGCCCTTAGCTCTCAGCCATTAGCTCTTAGCTGGATCGTTCTTCAGTGAGCGGATTTGCTCATTTCAGAAAGTTCTGTCCTGACGGGCCTGTTCAGAATCTTTCGCTTCAAAGAGGATAGTCGATTCAGCATGACGAGCTGACAGCTAGAGGCTAAAGGCTAATAGCTGCCCCTCAGTTCGGAGACGTCTAACGGCACGTGGAGACAAGCAAGCCAGCACAATCGATCAAGCCGGCGCCGCTGAAGGCACTCACGGGGTTGCGCTGCTTCGCGGCCATCAACATCGTGCTTTTCCACTTCTCCAATCCCCAGTGGTTCGGTTTTCTGGCGCCGGTGATCAACGCCGGATTTATCTCGGTCAGCTATTTCATTCTGCTTTCGGGATTCGTGCTGGCCTACAACTACTCGGAGCGGGCGCGCAGCGGCGAACTGGACCGCAAGCGCTTTTGGGAAGCGCGATTCACGCGCATTTATCCCATCTACTTTCTCGGCCTCCTGCTCAGCCTTTGGCAGTTGAGCGGGGAATACCAATCGCATACCAAGGCCATGTTCTGGACGGGCCTCGTGCTGACGCCGCTGCTGCTGCAAGGCTTTGTTCCCGCGGTATCGACGTTTCTGAATACTCCCGCGTGGACCATGTCCGCCGAGGCCGCATACTACATGCTTTTCCCCTTCGTGGCGAAATGGAAGCGCCCGAAGCGCATCGCCCCGCACGTGATGAAGATGGCTGGGGTGTGGGCGCTGGGACTGGTTCCGGGCGCGCTCTACATAGCGTTCAATCCCGACGGCATTGCGCACCCCGACCGCTGGAGCTACGGGCCGTGGCTGGAGGCGCTGAAGTACACGCCCTACACGCATGTATTCAGTTTCGTTTTCGGAGTGATGCTGGCCGACCTTGACCGGATGATCGCGCGTGCAGCGCACTTGCGGTTATGGCTGGGGATCGTCGGCTTCGGCGGCATTTATGGCCTACTCAGCATGGGATCGCTGGTACCGTACGCGATCATCCACGACGGATTGTTGATGCCACTGTTTGGCTGCATCGTGCTGGGGCTCGCGGGCGAAAATCTTTTGGCTCGTGCGCTGGGGATCCGCCCACTGGTCTTTGTGGGCGAGGCCAGCTACTGCCTTTATCTGCTGCACTTCAGCCTTTGGAACCTGATTCACGGCTCGCATGTGCTCGATACGCTGGGGCTGGCCCGCTTCGACCCGTGGATCAGTTACGTCTTGCTGATTGGGCTGGCCATCTTCGCTCTCTACTTCATTGAAAAGCCGGCGCAGCGGAAGCTGCGTGAGTGGATGCACGCGACGACGGTGGTGAAAAATGCAGGGACCAGGGAATAGGGACTAGGGAGCAGAGTTCAGCGAGCGAGTTGCGAAGGTTCTTAAGTCGTCCCTGTGGGTTGCTGAGTTCGTTCGGGGTCGCGCGCTGATGGGACGCATTCGAAAATCGCTACGGCCGCGCCGACCATACCCAACTCCGCGGCGAGCTGGAGCCAGCTTAATGATGACGCGATGGATTCGCCCGCGAATATCTTGACCGGCCCCATCAAGCATGTGAAGCACAAGAGCGCAATGTACGCCCGCTCCGCACCTTTGAACTGCTGGAGCGCCTCAACCAAATACCATGCGAAGACAACAAAAAGGAGCGCCTGGATTGACGCCGACAACCAATGCTGCCCAATCGAATTGATCGCGATATGCTCACCGATTCGAGACGCTCGATGAAAAAAAGCCAACCGGAAACGGTTGGCAAGAAGATAGATCGCAAGGCACAACGCCACGATCGCACCACGGCGTGTCGTGATCAACGGAGACTGGAAGGCTGGTTGGGCCATTGCGCTGAATTATAACGATTGCAACGATGGGGACTGCACCGGCAGCAAGCGAAAAGCCCCGCCGCGAGGGCAGGGCTTCTGGTAATTCGGTTCAAAGTTGCTGCGCAGTGCATTTACTCAGGCGTTGACAGGGCGTGGTTCCCATGGGGAACGGCGATCAGAGCCGTCGGATTCGCGCCGGTCGGGTAAGGCGTGGCCTGCGTTTGCTCGATGGTTCCGTCACTGGGATTGAGTTTGAATCCGGAGACGGAGTTGCCCAGATAATTGGCGGTGTAGACATAGCGGCCGAGCGCCGGCTCAATGGTGATCGCTACCGGGTTCGTGTCGGTGGTGATCGCGGCCGTTCCGGCCGTGCCAACATTCGACGTAGGCGTGCCGGTGGGCAGTGAGATGGAGTAGGACGAGACGGTCTCATCCAGCGAGTTTGTGAGGTAGATAAAGATTCCGCGGGGATCGATGGCAATCGAACTCGGCTCGCTGCCGGTCTTGAAGGGGCCGTCAACCATGAACTGCAGGGCACTGGTCGAGAGGACCGTGTATCCGATCATTTCGTTGGAAGCGTAGTCGGTGACGAAGACGAAACGGCTGACGGGATCGGTGGCCAGAGCAGACGGCTTTACGCCTGCCAGATAAGGGCTGCCGGTGGCAGGTGTCAGTGCTCCGCCTGAATTGGTGGCAAATCCAAACAGCCAGCCCGGATTGGCGTCGCTGGTGGTGGTGCCGCCGGGATTGTATGCCGACTTGTCGTACGCGGTGATGTAAACCGCGTTGCCGTTGGCCAGCACGGTGACTCCGGTGGGGATGATCGTGTCGCCGGTAAACCCTGGAACGCTGAGGGGCACGGTGGCAGTGGCGGAGCCAATGGCGCCGGCAGTGAGGGCGTACTCAGTGAGCGTGGCGGAGCTGGTGCCCGAGACGACGTACAAATAAGTGCCGGCAGGATTCACGGCAAGCGAAACGGGTACTGCAGGAAGCGTGACGTTGTCTTTCGGGACCAGGATGCCGTGGTCGCTGACGTTGAAGTGAACCACCGTGTTGTTGCCCTTGTTGGCCACGTAGAGGTTGTAATAGTCAGAGGTGGTGGCCATGGCGACGGGGCCTGGGCCGCCCGAGGAAACAGGCGAAGCGGCGGACCGCAGCGCACCCGACTTAGCATCGACGGCGTAGGTGAAGATTTGTCCGGCGCTGCCCGAAGAGCTCCCCGCGGAGGAGGCCACGAAGACGTAGTCGATCGTGACCAGATTGCAGGCAGTCAAAAAGGTGGCCAGGACCAGGCCAATTGCGGAGACCAGAACGAGCTGGCTCAATTTACTGAACTTCATGCGCTTCCTTCGTCATGGGCCCGCCAGGTGGAGCCCCCAAAAAACTCGTTAAAGTTGCCCCGTCTTCATTGTAAAAGCCGAATACGGAGAAATACCACCGGCTCTCTTGCCGGAATGGAGCAAGCGTGGACGCTCACGGCTGAATGCCGCCGCCCGTGCCGTTGTGCGGAATCGCCACCGCTGCGGTTGGTTGGTCGTTGCTCGGAAAAGGAGAATTCTGCGAATCGAGAAGTGTGCCGGTGGTGGTACTCAAATCAAAACCGGAAACCGTGTTGTCAAGAAAGTTGACGGTGTAAAGGAAATGTTCCGTTGAAGGATCGATTCCAATGGCTACCGGCTGCAGGCCTGTGGCATAGGTGCCAATGGAACTGAGCGCGCCGCTTGACGCAATGGAATACGCGGTCACGTTGCTGTCTTCTGAATTGGTCACGTAGGCGTAAGGATAAGCCGTATCGACGACGACCGCGGACGGTTGATTGCCTGCGGCGAAGGGGCTGCCGGCGATCGGCGTTAAGCCGCCCGACGTTGAGTTGTAGCCGTACACGTGGGCGCTTGAGAAGTCGGTGACGTACACATGCGCGCTCGCGGCATCGCTGGCAATGGCAGAAGGCTTGACGCCGGCCGCAAAGGGCGAGCCGCTCAGTGGCGCGAGAACGCCGCCCGAGCCGATCGAGAATCCGAAGACATAGCCGACATTGGGCGTCACCGAAGAGTCGTAAGCAGTGACGAAGACATCTGCGCCTGAAGCAAGAACGTTCACCGCGGTTGGCACGATAACGTGCGATGCGTTCGTGCCGGAGAGAGTCAAAGGCCAGTACTGGCCATTGACGGCGGTATTGGTGACCGGCGTCCCGATGGTTACCGGGCTGGTGGTGCCGGCCGGTGGCCCAAGCGGAAATACGCCGATGGAGCCGGAGCATGGCTCCGCGTCAGAACAGATGGGAAGCGGCTGGTAAAGATCGACAACGAACAAATTGGATTTGTTCGCGGCGACGGCGAGAGGAAAAATCCCCGGAGTGTTGACGGTGTTATACGGATAGAGCTTTCCGTCGGTGCCGATTCCGAATTGCTCGATGGTGTTGTCGTCCTGATTGACGACGAAGAGACTGCCGTAGTCGACGGAGACAGCCTCGGCCACGGGATCGCGCCCCTGGGAAGGGAAGGGCGAACTGGGAATCTGGCGCATACGGCCCGATTCGGAGTTGATCTCGTAGACGTTAATCTCGCCGTAGTTGTTGGCGCCTTCCGCTTTGGTGCAAGCCACGTACACGAAATCGATGGTCAGCGTTTGCGTTAGCTGGGAGCAGGCAGTGACGAGCGAGGCCACCAGCAGGCTACCCGCGCCGACCAGGAGAAGGTGGCTCGATTTATTGAACTTCATGCGCATCTTTCACTAACGCGGCCTGCATGCAGGCCACCCAAAAAAGCGGTCTAAGATTCGAATTCCGGTGTTGGCTCAAAAGCAGCGAAACCGGCATTCAGCCAAGGCCTGCGGACAGACCTTCAATTCGCGCAGGCCCCGGAAAACTCCGAGCCTGACATGAGGACCGGCCCGCCAGACCGCAATTTTTCGTAACTGGCGGGCGCGGCGCAGCACTAACTTGTGCGCCCATCAACCAGGCACCACGAAGCCGGCCCCTCGAGCTTGTAGTCGCTCGTCACGCGGAGCTGGGTCAGGTCGCCCGTCTCAGGATTAACCACCCGCCCCGTCACTGTGGAGTCGTACTGGTCGGCTTCGAAGATGAACTGGTCGGAAGGATCCTCGACGATGCACTGCGGACCCGATCCCGAGCCGAACGGCTCATCGGCGATGAAGCTTAACTGAAACGCAGGAGCGGTGGTGACGAAATACCCGGCAGTGCCGCTTTCCGGGTTAGGCCCTGTGACGTTGTTCCCCTGATTAGCCACATACAGAAACTTGCCCTTGCTCTCAATCATGATGTAGATCGGGTTGGAAAGCGTGGGGTCGTCGGGAACCGCACCGCCCGGTTCAGCCTGGAGCGCGCCGCCGGTACCAAGGGTGAAGGGAAGAAACTGACTCGGCGAGGTCGTGGGGACGCCGTTAAACGAAACGGTCACTGGTTCGTCGTCGAGCACGTAAATCACGCCACCGGCGCTGACTATCGCCGTGGCGTTGATGCCCGAGTCGCCGAGCGGCTGGACGCTGTTCTGGCTCAACGTCAACTGGCCTGTGGTGCCGGAGTAGTTGTAT
>CAZVYV010000225.1:0-5457 GCA_964630985.1 uncultured Occallatibacter sp. | reverse complement strand
GGCATGGTGACCGCGCTCTATCGCGGAAAGGCGCACGTCACGCTTCCTTCGCGGCTTGAAGCGCTTGGAATTGCAACAGAATTCATGCCCGGCGTGCTGCTCTCGAAGATGATTGAAGGCGGGCTGCACTACGGGCTCGGCTCGACCCTTGCCGTGCGACGTGAGGCGCTGGAGAAAGCCGGGGGCTTGCTTTCAATCGTCGATCACCTGGCCGATGATTACGAGTTGGGCGCCCGCATTGCGCAAGCAGGCTATCGCATTGAAGTGTGCTCCGAAGTCGTCGAGACCTCAGTCCCCGCGTATGGTTGGCTTGGATTCTTTGATCACCAACTGCGCTGGCTGCGCACGGTGCGTTGCTCGCGTCCGGCTGGCTATGTGGGCCTGATCTTTACGCATGGCCTCGGCTGGGCGCTGGTCAACGTGCTGGCCAGCGGATTGAGCCCTGTAAGTCTTTGGCTGTTGGGCCTGAGCTTTTTCTTGCGGCTGTCGCAGGCCATGACGGTTGGCGCCGCAGTGTTGGGCGATCACCAGGTGCTCGCGAATCTTTGGCTGCTGCCGCTGCGTGATCTTGTTGCGATGGGCCTTTGGGTGGCAGGCTTCGCCGGGGACACCATCGTGTGGCGTGGCGAGCGGTTCGCACTCAAAGATGGAAAACTCGCCAAGGCCTGAACCAGTCAGTCCGCCGCCGCGAGCGCATCCGCCTGCTCGCCGGAGCGCATGGCAGTCGTATCGATGGTGAGGCACGCACCGAGTTCGTTGAATTCCTTCTCCCAGCGCGGACGATCTTCCGCTGCCGGCGCCGTGAGCGCGTGGCCTGAATTCCGCAGAATCTCGTACCAGATGTTCTGCGCCTGCCAGAGATTCAGTTCGAAAGGCAGCTCAGTGAGCGCGCGCGCAAGCCCGAGTGCGCGATCGAGCTTCTCCAACGATCCCGACGACATTTGCAGCTCGACCATCGCGCGTTTCATGCGCCGGTCGGCGTTGTAGGAGAGAGTTGCGGTCTCAAGCTGAACCTGGTCAGCCTTTGCCAGCGAGAGGAACGATCGCATCTGCGCAACATCGATGGGTTCGCTTTCGAGCGTGCGACGCAATCCGGCGTTGATGGCAAATCCTGCGGCCAGGGCGAGCGCCGGCGGCTTGGGCAAACCTGCCTGCGAAAGATAATGCATCAGGCTGGCGTGATCCTGATAGATCGTCGTGAGCGAGCTCTCAATGTCAGACAGCGTGGAGTTGAGGATAAGCCTGATGATGCGGCGCTGCTCATCACTGAAGAGGGAGGTGAGCGAATAGTCGGCGTGGCCATAGAAGCGATCGATCAGCCGAATGACCTCAGGAAAATCCGCGCGCTGCACATGGCGGGCGGCCTCGGCAGAGAAAGCCTCAAAGTCCGCGGCGCTAGAGTCGTCATAGGGTTTAACGGCGGCGGTGATGTTCTGGTCGCCAAAGTGGAGAACCGCGAATGAGAAGCTCTGCGCGTTACCGGTAATGGCGCTGGCCACATGCGCGCGGCCCAGGGAGAGACGCCCGCGCCCCGAGGTGTAAATCTCGTTGGAGATGCGGCTGATGCGATAGCAAAATAATTCCGTCTCATCGGCGAACGACGAGAACACTGAACTGATGGCATAGTGCGCGGCCACCTGTTCGAGGTGCAGCTCCATCGTTTCAACGCTCTTTTTGTAAATACGGGCCCCATCGCCAGCCTCGGGAACGTTGGAGTGGGCTTCGGCGAGTCGGGCGAGAAACGCCGGCTCAAGCGGCGCGGCTTGCTGGCCAAATACCTGCTGCGCAAGCTGCAGCACGCGCGCGGCGTACGCGATCACCTGCACGGTCTCGATGCCCGAGATGTCGTCGAAGAACCAGCCGCAACTGGTGTACATCAACTGGGCGTGGCGCTGCATCTCCATCAGCTCAAGCGCGCGGACGCGTTCGGATTCAGTGAGAGCGCGCTCTTGCTGCGCGGCAAAGAAGCGATCCGCCGACTCGGTGCTGCGGTCGAGCACCACTTGAATGTATGCGTCGCGTGCGGCCCACACATCTTTGAAGAGCTTGTCACCCTCGCGCTCGGTGAGCGGGATCAGCGCATCGCGCAACTCGTCCAATGCCTGTCGCAGGGGCGCGCGCCAAGCCTGGTTAAAGCCCGGCTTGCCACCATTGCAGCCGCAATTGGAGCGCCAGCGCTCGATGCCGTGCTCGCAGCTCCATGAAGTGTCGTCGACAATCTCGCACTCGAACTCGGGCGGAAACTGCTCGAGGAAGCTCGAGTAGTTGGTCAACTTGACCGTTTTGTCCTGTTCGAGCAGGCGCAAAGCATAGGCCAACGCCATCTCACCGTACTTGTGGTGGTGGCCGTAGGACTCGCCATCGGTGGCCACGTGAACCAGCTGCGGTTGAGGCGAATCCTTGAAGGCCGCCTTCAGGCGCGCAACGAGATTGTCGCCCGAGTCGAGCAGCCCCTCAAAAGCGATGGCGCGCGAATCCGGCCCGTCGTAGAAAAAGATGGCAATGGATGCGCCCGACGCGAAACGCACCAGATAGGGGTGCGTGGTGTCCACGCTCGCGTTCGGTGTATCGGTCCACTCGGCTTCGCCTTTCAGCGGTCGAATCCGTTTGCACTGGTGCGGCGCGAGCACGGTGAACTTGATGCCGTTCAGGGCGAGTGCTTCGAGGGTAGCTGTGTCGGCTGCCGTCTCAGGCAGCCACATGCCCTCGGGCGTGGCGCCAAAGCTGCTCTGGTAGTCGGCAATGCCCCAGCGGATCTGCGTGTTTCGATCGCGCGCGTTGGCCAGTGGCAAAATCATGTGGTTGTAGCCCTGCGCCATGGCCGAGCTGTGGCCGTGGTAACGCTGGCGGCTGCGGCTCTCGCCGTCCAGAATCATGCGGAACGTCCGCGGAGCATTTTCCTTGAGCCAACTCAGCAGCGTGGGACCGAAGTTGAAGCTCATGCGCGCATAGTTGTTCACGATGCGCGTGATCTGATTTTTGGCGTTGACCACGCGCGCGGCGCCATTGGGCGCGTAGCATTCGGCGCAGATGCGCTCATTCCAGTCGTGGTAGGGCGCAGCCGAGTCCTGAGTCTCCACTGTCTCCAGCCAGGGATTCTCGCGTGGCGGCTGATAAAAATGGCCGTGAATGCAAACGAAGCGCTTTCCAGCAGGCATGAATGATCCGATACGGTGCGAGCGCTCTCTGCCGCCCGCTCAAGCTATTTTACGTCTGCGGTGTTCGCGCTATCGCGCCGAGCGCCCCGCTGGAGCGGTTTTCTTTTGCAAGTCGCAGGCGCGCCAAAGGTACCAGCTTGCGATGGAGCGATAAGGCGCCCAGCGCTTGCCGCGGCGCAGGAGCACTTCGGCTTTGGGGAGATCCGCTGCCTCGAGCGCGCGGGATTTGGGCACGCGCATGAAAGTGAGCGCGAAGCCCTTGCGCACGCCATAGTCGGTTACGGGCAGCACGTCCGGCCGGCCGAGCCGGAAAATGAGCAGCATCTCCGCGGTCCATCTGCCAATGCCGCGCACCGCGGTCAGCCGTTCGATGATTTCCTCGTCCGGCATCTTGCGAATCGCCGAGTGCACGGGTACGGTGCCATCGAGCGTGCGCGCAGCCAGATCGCGCAGCGCCTTGATCTTGTTGCCAGAGACGCCGGCCGCGCGGAGCGGCTCATCCGGTGTGTCGAGCAGGAGCTGCGGCGTGGGATCGCCGCCAAAGTACTCGCGCACGCGCCGGTGAATCGTGGCCGCGGCCTTGCCGTGCAACTGCTGGTAAAGGATGGATTCGAGCAGGGATTCAAAGAGTGAGGCGTTGTGGTCGAGCCGAAGGGTGAAGGGGCCCGCGCAGTCGATCAGCACTGCAAGTTTCGGATCGATCGCGCGCAAATGCTTCACCGCCGCGACGGGATCGAAGGGAAGCTTTCGGCTGCGTCCATCGTGAATCATGGATGGAGTGTATCGCAGCGCGCGCCGCCACTCGAACCAATCCTATTTGCCGCCGATTGGATCCCCGGTTCTATGGTCCTCGATCTGAAAGCCAAGAAAGTCGTGGACGGCCTTGAGCGCCTCGGAATCATGCGTCACGATTCTGACCATCCCTCCTCGCGGCGTCGGTGAGTAGTTGTATGTAATCTCGCCGCGCTTCTGCTTCATCACCGGGACGCCGGGAGGGACCCTATCGTGGATGAACATCGGAATTTCAAAGTCATTGGCGTTGAACATCCCGGCAATATGCTTCAGATGTTCCCTGATCTGATCCCGGGTGGCAACATCCGACTCATCCTTGGCGTCGACTTCGATGATTCCTCCGTCGGACAATTGCTCGAAGTGATGCTTCGTGTTCTCGTGCGAGAACCCCATCGCGTGATCCCCGCGCATGTCCACACCTGCCGCATGCTGGTCAGGGGATCCATGGTTTGGTGGACCCTGCGTGGTGTCTTGCGCGTGGATTGTCACGGAGGCGAGCACCACGCACACGAGCGGAACTATCTTCATCGCGATTCCCTCCTGAAATTGTCGAATTGAGTTCGTCTGGCTTTGGGAGTGATTCCAGGAATCTCCCGCTCTCACCGTCGCCGAGTGTTTGAAGTCGGGAGTGCCAGTTCTCAACCGTTGCCGAGAGCCAGTCCCTGAGTTGCGTGAGATCGAGGATTCTTTTGTTCAATGCATCCAGATGCCGGGTACCCAATTCAGCGACTTTTCGGCAGGGAGCGCGGCCCGTTCGCCGCTGCTTCAGGACATCTGCGAGTTCCGAGAGGGTAAAGCCGACACGAATGGCGCTTTGAATCATATGGACGAGAGGCAAGGTGTCGGACGGATAGAGCCGGTATCCTCCCTGCGTCCGCGCCGGGATTGGAAGAAGGCCAAGCTTCTCGTAATGACGAAGCGTGTCAGGACTTACCCCCGCCGCCCGAGCGAGCTCACCCGACTTTAGTAGGCGGCTTTTACCATCTCTCGCCATCGCAACATCAGTATCAACTGCCGAATGCGTTCCAGAGTCAAGTGCCGCACAGAAACCGCAAAAAGCCTCCCGCGTGCATGGATCGCGCGGGAGGCCTCCTGGCTGGCGACGTCGCTAATTCGACGAAGTGCCCGTCGTGTTCACGATGGTGATTTGCGTCTCGCCGTTGTTTTCGCTCGCAGATTGGTTGACCGTCACCGTCACGGAGCTGGAGCTGCTCTGCATCGTGATGATGCCGCCGCTCCCGGTCGACATAATCTGTGCGTTGGGACCGGCCAGGCCCTTGTAGAAGGCCATCACCTTGTCCGCTGAGTCGGGCGTGAGGAAGTTTGCGGTAACCATCGATTTGCCGGCGATGGACATGCGCAAGCCGCCTTTACTCTGTGTGGCGCCTGGATAGATGGCAATTCCCAGATCGCTTGCGGTGAATGTTTGGTCTGGGTTCGCGGAGATGGAGCCCTTGGGCGTATTGATGGTGATTTCGCCGTTGGCATCCTTGTGGATGGAGTGGGC
>CAZVYV010000224.1:0-5465 GCA_964630985.1 uncultured Occallatibacter sp. | reverse complement strand
AATCAGCATCTTCGGCGCCACCGGCATTCCCGGCAAGAACTCCAGCGTTCGCTTCAATCGCGTCGCAGGGCAGTCGGTGAAAAACAAGGGCTACACCAATCCGCTGAATTTCAATTCAACTTCCAACGCTACGGCCTGCGCGACGGGCTACTTCAACTGTGCCGCGTTCTACGATCCAAACCTGTTCACTAACCGTGATCCCAGCGGCGTTGGGGCTTCGGGCGAAGGCAATCCGTGGCGCTTCGGCACTATGCCTCGCAATTCGTCCGACATCCGATGGTCCGGCTACAACGACGAAGACTTCGGCATCTCAAAGGTGTTTCCCATCAACGAGCGATTCAAGGTGGATTTCCGTGGCCAGATGTTCGATGCCTTCAACCGTCATATCTTCACCCGGCCAGTCTCCAATCTCAACTCTGGCACCACCAACGTCGGCCAGATCGGCGGTTTACAACTCGGGCCGAGAAATGTGCAGTTCGAGTTGAGGCTCACTTATTAACCTCGGTTCTTCGGACGCGCTTTTTGCGTCCGAAGATCTATTGGATCTGGCGCGGCCCCTGGCAGCACACCGGGCGCCGCGCCTTCCCGGTTCATCGCACCAAATTCACCGACCGGGGCATACGTCCCATTCACCATTGAGGAGAGCTGTCGTGCGTTCTACCTTCCTGCTACTCGCCGCGCTTACCACGATCTTCGCGTCGCAGCTTCAATGTCAGGGACCCCACGCGCTGTTTCTTCGCGGGGACTATCCCATCACTCACGATCCCTCCATAGCCCACGAGGGCAATACTTACTATGTCTTCGCCACAACCTCAAACGCGGCCGAAGGCCAGATGCCCATACGCTGCTCTCACGATCTGCTGGAATGGAAGCGGTGCGGCTTTGTATTCCCCAGCATTCCTGCCTGGATTCATGAGGTGAGCCCTTCCACAAGGGAGCTGTGGGCGCCTGATATTTCCTACTTTCAGGGAAAATATCACTTGTATTACGCCTACTCCGCCTTCGGTGTAAATACCTCCGGCATTGCTTTGGCAACCAATGACACGCTGGACCCCCAGAGCCCGAAATACCACTGGCAGGACGAAGGCCTGGTCCTCAAGTCGACCCGCGATGACAACTTCAACGCGATCGATCCAAATATCGTTTTCGACAAGAACGGCCGGCCCTGGTTGAGTTTCGGCAGCTTCTGGGGAGGCATCAAGATGCGTCGGATCGATCCTGTAACCGGCAAGCCATCCGCCTCCGATCCCACGCTTTACTCCCTCGCGGCCCGCGCCATGCCTGCGGTGCCCGACCCGCCCAAGCCCGGTCTACCGGCTGACTGGCAGGCCATCGAGGCGCCCTTTGTCGTGCACCACGGGGACTACTACTATCTATTCGTGTCCTTCGATCTATGTTGCCGCGGCACGAGAAGCAGCTATCGAACCATGGTCGGACGGTCGCACAAGGTCACCGGGCCATATGTGGACGCCGCCGGAAAGCCCATGCTCGAAGGAGGCGGCACGCAATTACTGATGGCCAACAGCCGGTGGCTCGGTCCCGGTGGAGAGTCGATCCTGCAGCGGCCGGAAGGGGACATCATCGTCTTCCACGCCTACGACGCAGTCACCGGCAAGCCGGCACTACAAATATCAACTCTGGCCTGGCAGGACGGCTGGCCACATGCGGCGCTCGGAACCACTGGGGAATCCAGGTGACGAGTCTCATGATCCGGCCGAATCAATCTCTTCAGCGCGCGATCGCCATGCGTGCCCACGCATGGCTGGGATTTGCGCTCGCGGCAGGAATCGCGTTCGGCGGCTGCGGAGGCGGCGGATCAAATTCCGGCGGAGGCGGCGGGGACGGTGGCGGGGGAACAACGCCCGACATGGGCACGCTGACTGCGGTGAGCGACACCAACCAGTACACGCTGACCAATGACGCCAGCGGCATGGTGCTGGGAATCTCCGGGCAAAGCCAGACCGCCGGCACGAATGTTGTGCAGGAGTCCGCCAGCACGACTACGGCCGACATCGACTGGCACTTCATGCCCATGAACAACGACGTATACAACGTGGAGAACATGCTCACTCATCAGGTGCTGGGCGTGAGCAACGCCTCTGCCTCCGCTGGCGCACAGGTGTTGCAATATGCCGACAACGGCACCAACGACCACCTGTGGGAGTTCTATTTGCTCGGCGATGGCAACTATCTCATCAAGAACGTCAACAGCGGCTATTACCTTGAAGACGCCAACTCCGGCACATCGTCGTCGGCCACAATCGACCAGGGCATGCGAGCCACATCCGGAACTGGATGCACTTGTCAGGAATGGAAACTGGCCTCGACCGGCACTGCGGCCTACCCTGCGCCCATAGCGGTTTCGGGGACCGGGATCTACGTGCACGATCCTTTCATGCTGCAGGATCCATCGACACACATCTATTGGCTCTATGGCACGCATCAGACGATGGCCTATTCCACGGACCTCAGCACCTTTACCTACACCACTCTTTCCACCGCCGATGGGGCCTGCACTCAAACCGAAGGAACCTACTGGCTGATCGACGACAATCATTGCCCCATCATCGGGCCGGACTTCTCTTCCTGGACCGGACTGCAAACTCCACCCTCCGACAATAATGGGAAGAATATTGACGTTTGGGCGCCCAGCTTGCTCCTCGCGAACGGCACGTATTACCAGTACTACGCGATTCCCTACGAGCCCTCAACCGGTGCCGAAGCGGTCATCGGCCTGGCCGTCGGCAACACTCCAACTGGACCTTGGACGGATAACGGCTACGTTGTAACATCCTGGACCGCAGCCACCACGTCTGTCCCGTCACCCAATCCCTGGGGCTTCACAGCAAGCACTACCTGGAACGCCATCGACCCGGCTCCATTCGAAGATGTCGCAGGCAATTGGTGGCTCGTCTTCGGCTCTTTCTCTGACGGGATTCGCGTGCTGCAGCTTCAGACTCCGTCAACCGCAACTTCCAATGCGACCATCGGCTTTCCAGTCTCCAGCAACACCAGCACCTGGACCAAGGTCGCTTATCGCTCGACAGGCGAAGAGGGTCCGTACATTTATCCCTGGGTCTTCAACGGCACGCAGTATTACTACTACTTCGCGCCCATCAATGTGTGCTGCGCGGGAACTTCCAGCACCTATCGCGAAATTGTCGGCCGCTCTACCTCGCCAAGCGGGCCGTTTGTTGACCGCGGCGGCGTAGCGCTAACTTCTGGTGGAGGCACCATCCTGCTCAGCTCGCACAGCAACGTGTATGGACCCGGCGGAGCCAGCATCTTTACTGACACCGGCAGCGACGGCTCCAAATCTCTGCCCACGATCGTCTACCACTACTACGACGGCAACAACAACGGAACTCCCACTCTGGGAATCAATCGCCTGGCATTTACGTCCGATGGCTGGCCGTATGTGCAGTGACAAGTATCATTCCGTATGAACGCTCGTGTTCTTCTGTTGGTTCTGCTCTTCACGGCGGCGTCCGGATTAAGTGCGCAAGAGTCGCCAGTCCCAGGGAATGCTTCCTCGCAATCGAGTGCAGGATTCCCGCAGAACCCAATGCAGCGCTCCTCCGGTGGGATGGCGAGTGGCGGCCCTGAAGCGGCCGAATTCGACATCCAGCACCGCCCCATCACCGCTGGTGGTTTCGTCAAGACCGGTCCCATCGTGTTTCAGGATATTGCTGCGGCAGCCGGGCTTACCGCCTGGCATCATCAGGCAGGCACTCCCGCAAAGCGCCTGATTCTCGAGGTCAAGGGGCCGGGCGTATGCCTGCTGGACTACGACAACGACGGCTGGCTCGATATTTATCTTGTGAATGGCTCTACATATGACGCTCTCGACGGCAAAGCCACGCCGCCGCACGCAGCCCTCTTTCATAACAATCATGACGGTACCTTCACTGACGTGACGCAATCGGCAGGCGTAGCGAACGACCGCTGGGGCTACGGGTGCGCCGTCGCTGATTACGATAATGATGGTTGGCCGGATCTTTACGTCACCAACTATGGCAAGAACCGCCTCTACCACAACAATCGTGACGGCACATTTTCCGATGTGGCAGAGAAGGCCGGCGTTGCTGTCGGCACATGGTCAACAGGCGCCACATTCGGTGACTATGACGGCGATGGGCGCTTGGACCTCTTCGTCGCCGGGTACGTGCAGATCGATCTTGCCAATCCACCGGTTTCCGGCACCAAAGCAGCCGGTTACACCTTCTGCCAATTTCGCGGCGTCCCTGTCATGTGCGGACCGAGCGGCCTTCAAGGCGAGCATGACCATCTCTTTCACAACAACGGCGACGGCACTTTCACCGACGTGAGCAAGAAACTCGGTGTGGACGATCCCAACGGATATTACGGCCTCGGCGCTCTATTCGCCGACGTCAACAACGACGGCAAGCCCGACCTGCTCGTAGCCAACGACTCCACGCCCAACTACCTCTACATCAACAAGGGCGATGGCACGTTCGAGGACGACAGCTACACGAGCGGTTACGCGCTCAATGCGGACGGCCGGGAAGTTTCCAATATGGGCATCGCGGTTGGGGACTATGAGAACAATGGACACCTCTCGGTCGTGAATACCGATTTTGCCGACGATTACAATGTGCTTTTCCAAAACGATGGGAAGGCATTATTCACTGACGTCAGTTATCGTGCCGGGATCGCCGAGTCTTCCATGCCGTTTGTCGGTTTCGCCGACGGATTTCTCGATTTCGACAACGACGGATGGAAAGATCTGCTCGTTATCAATGGCCACGTCTATCCCCAAGTGGACCAGCACCCAGAGTGGGGGCAAAGCTATGCTCAGCGCCCGCTGCTCTACCACAACCTGAAGAACGGAAGATTCGATCTGGTCCCCGCGGTGGAAGGGACCGGCCTCGCCAAGGTGATGGTGGGCCGCGGCGCTGCCTTCGGCGATCTCTTCAACGACGGCAAGATCGACGTCATCGTCAACAACATGGACGGAGTCCCCGTGCTGCTGCGCAATGTGAATCCGGACAGCCACCACTGGGTCGAGCTGACACTGATCGGCGGGCCTAAAAGTCCTCGCGATGCGGTTGGAGCCACGGTCTATCTCACCGCAGGCGGAATCCGCCAGCGCGGAGACGTACTGAGCGGCGGCAGCTATCTCTCCTCCAACGACATGCGCGTCCATTTCGGCCTGGCAGATGCAACCACTGTCGACGCAATAGAGATCCACTGGCCCTCCGGCGCAATGGAGAAGGTGCGGCTTCCCGCCGTGGATCGAATTTTCACAATTACTGAAGCCAAAGGAGTCACTGGTGCGCGATGAGGCGGCTCGCAACGGGAGCGCGACCATAACAGTACACTCACATCTAATAGACGATGGATTCTCCGAACATTCCCCTCAACGGTCCGCCGCTCAGACCCGCCCTTACCGGCCAGCAGGTGTGTTTCGCATTCGACAACACATTTGCGCGGCTTCCGGAGCA
>CAZVYV010000223.1:4102-5473 GCA_964630985.1 uncultured Occallatibacter sp. | reverse complement strand
AAAATAATCTCGCGCCACTTCATGACGCCACCAGAATGCTTCGGGTTGAAGGGATCACGGAACACGATTGCAGACCAAATGGGACCAATTCTCCGTGAAGCCAAAATCCCCGAGCCGGAACCGGCTGATGAGGATGTGATCGGTGGATGGCGATTGGTTTACAATAGCCTGCGGCGAGCTCGATTGCTCGCAGAATCGAAGGAACTCACAGAAGCGCAAATCAAAGAAGGGCCATGCCTATTCATTTCCGGCGAGTGCGATAAACTCCGCAATGCCCTGCCAGTATTCACGCGCGACCGGACAGATTCAGAAATCGTAGGGATCGAAAAGCGGCCCGCAGATTCGTATGACGATACATCCGACGCGTGCGGCGAAGCGTTGCGAATTCTCTGCAAATCGATGCTCTCCGCGAAAGTGGAAGCACCATACGCTGTGCGCCGCCGCGAAGTTTGGGATTCTCAAATTGACCCTACCGAAAGAGGATTAGCGATGTTAAGATTTGATTCTAAGGAGCGCGAGAAGCGCGTGCTCGTAAGGAGAAAGCCGTGGAGATAGCATTCAGAATCGCCGTTATGGTGGCGCTCATTGCGTTTTGCCTCTCCGGCGGAGCAACGCTCGCAAACACTCGGCAATTGTGGAAGGAGTACTGCGCAGCGAAGCAGGAGATTGATAATCTGAAGACCGGATTGACGAACGCGCTCGGGCGCATCGAAACGCTGGAGAAACAATCCCGCGAACTCTCCACTATGGCATCGCGCCTCCGCGAAGATCGCCAGCATGGACCGCAACGCGGCGGCGCACAATCATGGCAGAACTTCGTCGCTCCAATTCGTCGTCAAGCAGAGGAGGCTCCAATTGCCAACCGCACCGCAGGTGAATAGCTGCGAAACTTTCCGTCCTGGGCGTTCGCTACCGAGCGGTATCTGCGAACGATGCGGACGAGACCGCCATGACCATCCGTGGACGAAATCATTTGCTCCCGGCGCTCCAGTGCCTTCGGAACAGCCAGTTATTCCTGCTGCGCCGAAAGCGCGGGCGTTCGGATGGCCGGTAACGCAGGAATTGCTGACTGCTTACACTGCACGCGGCTTCACGGAGATCGTCTTCCGCAATCCGGGAAGTGGCGAAGAAGCAACACTACTTCCTCCGCAAATTCGCAATGGCGTATGTGGAACATGCGGACAGCAGTTGAAAGCCGCACAATCGCAAGCGAAGGAGGTGATGCCATCTGCCGTGGAGCGCTCAACCGTTCGCGGGCCAGCCGCTTCGGGCGTCAGTGAAAGTGTCCTGACGCCCGAATCTTCCGTTGCAATCCCGCCTCAACCCGAGCCGCCTGCCGCGCTCCCGCCTGTGGCGGCGAAACAAGAAAGC
>CAZVYV010000223.1:0-4002 GCA_964630985.1 uncultured Occallatibacter sp. | reverse complement strand
CTGGCCCAAACGAACCCACGCCGTAGCACGCCGCTGTAATTGCGCGAAAAACAATTCCCGCATCTTTCCAATTTAGGCTACAATCCCTTATCAGGGAGAACCCAACACAATGGCAGCTAGAGATTCGATGGGCAATGAAATGAAAGCGCGGCCCACGCTTTCTTCAGCTCACAAGGCGATGGCGAGCAGCGGCAAGAAGTCGGCTGGTGCGATGATGGGTGCTAAAAGCGATCAAGCAGCGGGATCTACTTCGGCTGGCGAACCCGGCGCGGATACGCAGCATAGCGAGCTCTATATGCATCCCGATGGATCGGCACAATCCGTCACTTCAGATGGCGTTAAGACCGAGCATCCGTCGCTGCATCATGCAGCGGTCCACATCATGGCGCATCACGCACCGGGCGAGAAGCACATGGCCTTGCATCATGACGGTGGCTCGACCGTCACAACTCATCATCACTCCGGTGGTGCGGAAGGCGTTCAAGGGCCGCATGAGCACGACGCGGCGAATCTGGAGGGATTAAAACAGCATATGGATCAGTTCCTCTCAGAGGAGCAGATGGAGGGCGGTGGTGGTGGAATGCCGGAAGCCGAACCTGCAATGGCGGGCGGCAGTTCGAGCTCGCAGATGTACTAAATCTCCCGACCGTGCTACGATATCTCGTCGTGTAGGTGAATTTTGTAGTTGCCTCGCAAGTAGGGGCAGGAAGAGGTTTCACCCAAAATGAGCAGATCCAGATTTGCAGGATTCTTCAACGCGCTCGATTTTTCATTTGGCGTAACGTCGTATCCGGCGGCGCTAAAGGTTTCTCCTAACCCAAACGTCCAATCCACGCTGACGCTGGATTTCGGATATTTCGTTCTCTTCGACGGGACACCGTGCTATCCGTTGAACACCAATGCACCGATCAGAGTCGGCCTCGGTAGCAACGAGGAGTCTGTCACACCGAGCGGCGTCAGTGGCGGCGGCAACCCTGGCTACCAAACGAACACAGTCACCGCATCATTCAGTAACGCGCACGGCGGCGATCAGATCACATCGGGTACTGTCGGGCTTCAAGAAGCAATCAACTTCGCGGCTGGCAAGGGCGGCGGAGTTGTCGTTGTGGATGGACAATGGGCACTCAATGGCGGGACAACTGCCATGATTACTGCCGCAGTGCTTCCAGCCAACGGCTCTGTAATCATCCAAGACAATCGCGGCGGTGGCGTGCAGTACTTCGGCAACCGGCCTGATTCGGCAACCGTCATTGCAGCGCCGGCAACTCCAACTTCCGCAACCGCATTTGTGCTCTCCGCTGCCGGCACTTATACCAACGGCAACGTTGGCGTCACAGTAACTGGCGTAACAGCAGACGGTGGCGAAACCACGCTCAGTTCCAGCTACACGCTGGCAACCGGCGCAGCCAACACGGCAATCGGCGGAACGGGTATCGCAGTAACAGCCGGACTCGTCGGCTATCGTGTGTACCTCACGACTGTCGGTGGATCGACTCCATACCTGCTTCCCGTCACGGCGGCAAATAGCGTTTCTGGCGCGGCTGGACTCGTTACCGCTGGCCCGTTGACAGCATTTGCAATCGGCTCCTCGTGGCAATCGCTTGCACCGCTCACCAGCGCCAATGGTCTTCAGCCGACCGTTAATACGGCATTCAGTTCCGTTGGCACCACGGGCATCGCATCATCGCTCAACAGTTCATGGCCGTCCTTCGGTAACGTCGGTGCAATCAGCGCTGGTGCCGCGACCTCGATGGGCGTCGTGCAGCTCTCGACTGGTTTCCTCAACGTCTTCGGGCGCACCATCCGCGTCAAGGGATGTGTGGCGATTACCGTCAACTCCGCAACCGGTCTGATCACGCTGAACCTCAACTACTACAGCCTGTTCGGAACCACAAAAATCACGCCGTTCACTACCGCTACGCCGAGTGCGGCGACTGGCGGAACGCAGACCATCAACTTGCTCTTCGAGGCGATTCTGACAACCTCGAAGACCGGTACAACGGGCACCTTTGAGGCGCACGGTTTCATGGTGTTCAACGCAGCTGGCACGCTCGTTTCAACCGTGGCGCAAGACGATATCGACGCGGCATCTTCGACCGTCGATTTGACCACGCAGGGAGCGCTGGAAGTATCGATCACCACAACCACCATCGCACCGACTGCCGGCACTTTGCGCAGCCTGACAATCGAAGTTATTGCTTGATCTATGCCGTTCCTGTCTAGGGCGCAAGAAAAGTGGGCTTTTACTCCTGCCGGGACTCGCGCCCTAGGCGGAAAGGCGAAGGTCAAAGAGTGGGCTGATTCCACCGATCAAAAATCACTGCCTGAAAAGAAGGGAGGGGTACTCGCGGCGCACGCTGCGAAGAAAGCGCAACATGGCTAACTGGATCAAGGGAGCTGTGAAGCACCCAGGAGCACTTTCTGCCGCTGCCGCCCGCCATGGAGTGTCTAAACTCCAGGAAGCGGAGAAAGAGGCCAAAAGTTCTAACCCGCACATTCGCGGGAGAGGACTGTTAGGCGAGCGATTTATCAAGAAAAAGATCTGATGAACACTCAGGAGAAATTCGACGCAGCCGCGCGGCAAGTCGCGGAATCCCTTCAAGGGAAGAGGACGGAGTTCGATTGTCCGTACTGCGGCGAAAAGCGGCCCGTTACAGAACGCGCCGTCTGCTGCCTCAACATGGCGCGGACAATGAATGAACTCTTCCGCCGCGAAGAAGAGTACAAGGCCGGAATCGCCAAACTCCAACTGATCGAGAATCACATCGCGGCACATGAAAGAACCGGGAACTCCACCGAATTCACCTGCCCATACTGCCTAAAGGCGACGATGATCGGAGATGGCGTACCGTTCTGCTGCAAACTCTTCTTCGAAGCATCAAAGGCAATCGTGGAGCGTCGGCGCATGGAAGAAAACACCGAACAGGCGCTTCGAATCATGGAGGCTGTCTACAAGAAGCCACAATCGAGGAACCTTGTCTCGCTTAATTAGTGGGGCTTATCAACAACTCACCGATGGCGCAAAACTGGCCCGTATTCTTGGCTCCCCGAAAAGGCATGAGCCGCTTCCATTAACCGCACTTCCCGGCTCAGCACTCTGCGTTTGCGGCGACACATACTCAGAGCATCGTCAACCCAATCATCGCTTCAGCGTGATATCCTGTACAAAGTGTAAGTGTCATAGGTTCAAGAAGGCGGAGGATTGAATGGCGAAGCGGCACCGCATCAAACACGATTGTAGCCTCGCTACACATTGGCTCTGGTGTTCGCATTGCTGGGAAACCCTCGTCCGGCGAATGATTTATTCATGACTCCCACCTTTCCAACGACGAACGACGGCACTGAAGCGATTCAGGAACATCCTGACCAAATCACAACTGATGAACCGGAATATGGATACGGAGAGCGAAACATCGATCTCCCCGACCAACTGGTTGAAAAGCTGAAAGAAGCAGTTCGCGAAGCACAAGGGCAGGAAATGTACGTGCGGCGCAGAGAAGTCATCCGCGACCGCACCAACCGATTCTACGAACGCGGCTACCAGCACGTATACGCGAATCAGGATGGGTTTTTCTTCCAAGCAATCGCCGGCCAAGCGAGTCCGGTTGCGAACGGAGAAACGTGTCCGCAGTACATTGGCGATTTCAATATCTTCCGTCCGTTCCTTCGTATTCAGATTGCAATTCTCACGCAGAATTATCCCGGCGTCGAATTTCAGCCCATCGATCCAAACTTAGCGGAGGACAGCGAAGCCGCAAGCACAGCGGACTCGTACTCCAAAATGTTTGACCGCAGCAATTCGATCAAGCAACTGCAAAAGCAACTTGTTCGAATGTTCGGGGTCTCGGGCCGTGCCGTGATGTGGAATCGTACCGAAGCGAATGCGCAGAAATTCGGCTACTGCGAAGATGGTACGCCAAAGCAGATGGAAACGTGCGACATCTACGGCACATTGGAATCGAAGGTTCCGCTCACATCGAAATCGCAGGACAATTGCGGCTA
>CAZVYV010000222.1:0-5479 GCA_964630985.1 uncultured Occallatibacter sp. | reverse complement strand
AACGTGCGCATGATCTCGCAGGGTGCCAGCGAAATCAACATGAGCTTCATGATCGAAGAGGACGACGCCGACGAAGCGGTGCGGTCGTTGCATGCTGCGTTCTTCAAAGAGCCCGATCCGGAGATCTTCGATGTGGAAGCGAGAAATGCAGTTCACAGTTCGTAGTTCACAGTTCGCAGTGGCCTATCCCGGTTTGTGATCCAACTGGGAACTACGAACTAAGAACTACGAACTGTTCCAAAGGAACCTATGCTAATTCTTGTGCTCGGCAAGGGGAAGACCGGCTCGCTTGTGGCGGAAGTGGCGCGGGACCGCGGCCATGGCGTGCGCGCGCTCGATATCGACGAGAACGTGCACGCGTCGGCGTTGACGGCGCCAAGTCTGGCCGGCGTGGACGTAGTTGTGGACTTTACAGCGCCTGAGGCCGCGGTGGAAAACATGCGCGCGGTTCTCGCCCTTGGCGGCCGCATCGTGGTCGGCACGACCGGCTGGTACGCAAAGCTGAACGAGATGAAGGCACTCGCGCTGGAACGTGGCGCTGGCCTTTTGTACGGCACGAATTTCTCGATCGGCGTTCAAAAGCTCTTTCAATTGACGGCCGAGCTGGCAAAACTCGAGGGGTACAAGTTTTCCGTTGACGAGACCCACCATGTGACCAAGCTTGACGCGCCCTCGGGCACGGCGATCACGCTGAAAGAAATCATTTTGTCAGTGCGTCCCGGAATCGATGTCCCGGTCGAGTCGCACCGTGTAGGAGACGCCAAAGGCGAGCACATTGTGCGCGCGGTCAGCGATTGCGACACGCTGGAGTTGCGCCACGACGCGCACTCGCGCCGCGGCTTCGCGCTGGGCGCAGTGCGCGGCGCTGAGTGGCTCTGCGGCAAATCGGGCGCCTGGGAGTTCCGCGAAATCTTCGATCAGCTATAAGAACCGGGCCATCGCGATCCTTAATCGCACATCCTTCCACATTTTTCTCCGAGTGAATTCAGCTGCGCGCTCCCGATTTCTGCATTGAGCGCAGCCATTCTGCGCAACGGATTCTGCGCGCTTCCACGCTCCAGTTCATGTTGGCTTCGGCATGCCGTTATAAACTTGACCTGTCATGGAAACGATAGGCTGCGGTACCGCAATTGTGACGCCGTTCAGGGCGGATGGATCGATGGACGAGCCGGCGCTGTGGTCGCTGGTGAACTGGCAGATTGAATCGGGAATCGACTTCATCGTGGCGTGCGGATCGACCGGAGAAGCGGCGACGCTCGATGAAGAAGAGTGGCTGCGCGCGGTACGCCTGATCATCGACGCGGCGGCGGGGCGGGTTCCGGTATGGGCGGGTTGCACGCACAACTCTACGCGCGTGTTGGTTCGTCTGGCGGCGCATCTCAAGCGCATCCCGGGCGTCGCAGCAGTGCTCTCGGCCAATCCCTACTACAACAAGCCCACGCAGGAGGGGCAGTTTCAGCACTTTCTCGCGTTGGCGCGCGAAGTCGATCCGCTCCCGGTTTGCGTGTACAACGTGCCGGGCCGGACGGCTGCGAACCTGGAGCCGGAGACAGTGGCGCGCCTGGCCGCGGCGGCTAAGAACATCCAGGCCATCAAGGAAGCGAGCGGCAGGCTGACGCAGTTTGCAGAGCTCGCGCACATCATGCCGCGAGGCTTCAAGATTTTTTCCGGTGACGACAACCTTGCGCTGGCAGCAATCGCCGTCGGCGCGCACGGCCTCATTAGTGTGGCGTCCAATGAGGCTCCGGCGGAAGTGGCTCGCATGATCCGAGCGGCGCTCAACAACGACTGGGATGAAGCACGCGAGCTGGAGCGTCGTTTCTCGCGGCTCTTCGAAGCCAACTTCTGGGAATCGAATCCGGCGCCGGTGAAGACCGTGCTGAGCCTGATGGGCAAATGCGGCGATCAACTGCGATTGCCTTTGGTGCCTCCCACGGCCGCCACGCGCGCCAAGCTGGAGCGGCTGGCGGGCGAGCTGGGACTGTTGAAACACGCGCCGATTCCAGAGGGCGTGCGCTCCGAAGTTTTCTGAAGGAAACCATGCGCAGAAGTTCGCAGCTTGCCCATGCGCCGGTGCTCTGCACAGCGTCTCTGCTGGCATTCGTGCTCGCGGGCGCTCTGCCGGCGTTCGCTCAATCCCCGTCGAATGGCACGCCGGCGCCGGTCAGCGCCGCGCAGCCGGCCGCACCGGGCCCGGCCGACCTGTGGAAAATGAAGCCGGATATCTCGGGAAAGCGGAACGGCGTTTTTGCGGAACCGCTGGCGATCGATTTCGCCGACCATGCAGGTTACATTTCGCTTTTCGACGGCAGCTCGCTGAATGGGTGGGATGGCCGGCCCGGAGTATGGAGCGTGGAAGACGACGCGATTGTCGGAATCTCTACCAAAGAGAAGAACGCGGGCAATTCATTCTTGGTCTACCAAGGCGTTGCCGCGAAGGACTTCGACCTGAAGCTCGAAATCAAGGTGGAGTGGGGCGGCGGGAGCGGCGTGCAGTACCGCAGCAGCACTGGCATTCCGCCCGGCAGAGTCGCCGGCAAGGGCGAGCCGCCGCTCAATCCGCGATGGGTGATGATCGGGCCGCAGGCCGACTTCTGGTATCCCGTCAGCGAGAATGCCAAGCAATACAGCGGGCAGCTTTACTCGCAAAACACGTCTCTGGGCATCGTTTCCTGGCGCGGCCAGGTGGTGGAATCGGAGCCGGGTAAGCCGCCACAGCTTTTGGGAGTTATTGGCGATCGCGCGCAATTGGGGACTTATGTAAAAGACGGCGAATGGAACCAGTACACGATCATTGCCCGGGGCGGAGTTATTCTGCACATCTTGAATGGCAGGTTAATGGCGGTGCTCGTCGACGACGACCCCAGATCAACCAACAACGTCTCAGGGCTGTTCGGACTGCAGATCGAGGGTGCTCCCTGCAAGGTATCTTTCCGCAATCTATGGCTAAGAAAGATCGACTAAGTTGCGGTAGATTGCCCGGAGTTACCGTGGTAACTCGGTTCCATACCCGCATTCCAAGGCTGTTGAAACTTTTTTTGCATCCTGCCACAACTTCGTTGAATCGTCTGGTGTCTACCTACTCGACGGCAGTAAGCGGCTTAAGTTCTGGCTGGCCGCCGCAGTTAAATTTAGGCGATGGCTCCGTGCGAGCGTACCTTGGAACGACTTAGTTTTTTCCCGTTCAGATTTGATGACCCTTCGCAGGTGTATCTTAAGGATTCATCCGGCATCGGCTCGCGGTCTGGACGGCGTTCCTCGGAGTGAGGCCAGCAATATGAGCTCACTCAGCGCGCGTTCACTTTAAGGCATGGCGCCCTCAGAAAGCGACGTAACCAATATGTCCCCCAAGACATGCAAAATGCTCATGAGGCTAGCGCTGGTTCCAGTCGCCGGCGCCGTGCTGGCGGTCGCGGGCTGCACCAGCTCAATGACCACCGGAACCCAAACCAACGTGCCAACCGGCTCTGCCTTTTTGGTCGGAACTGACGCGCCATTAGCTTCCGTTGTTTCATTTCAAGTGCAGCTTATGGATGTTGAGCTGACCAATGGCACCACGACGACGTCGACCCTGGTCAAGGGTACGCCGACGGTGGACTTTGCACGGTTCAACGGCCTGCAGACTTTGGTCGACATGAACCAGGTTCCCGCAGGCACTTACACAGGTGTCACGTTCGTTTTGGGCACCGGAACTGTGGGCTACCTGAACGTCCCCTCCGGTGGAGGCGCGCCAACCATTGCAACGGCCCCGGCCGCCTTCGCAAACACCACTTTGACCTTCAATCTGCCGAAGTCCCTCACGATCGGCACAAATACCCCGCCAGTCGGTCTCCGCATGGATTTTGACCTCGCCCAATCCATTCCAGTGGATTCGAACGGCAATATCGAACTGAACTCCAGCGGCGACGTCACGGTCAATCCGACGATTGACGTGTCAACCGTGGCACGCACCGATCAAGGCGCGCACATTGACGTACTCTACGGATCCGTAGTGACAGCGCCGACGAGCAGCACAGAACCAAGTTCGTTCACGATTCAGGGTCCGCACGGCGAGCAGTTCACAATCAACACCAGCTCGACGACGGAATGGGACGGTGGCGCTACCTTGGCCTCGTTGAATACCAACAGCGTGCTGGCAATCGCCGGCGCACTGGATCCCGCCGATCAGACACTGGACGCCGACGAAGTGGCCCTCATTACCGACAGCAAGTTCTATGCCAGAGGTCTCGTGACCTACGTGACTCCGGCGTCGGGCCAGGCCACCAACCTTGACTTCTACGTGCGCGCGGTCGAGCCGTCTTCACTCGCTGATGTTCCGCTGGGCGGCATTGCCCAGGTTGACATCACCGGGAACGAAAACTACGGCATCTACTGGATGCACAATGCATTCACGCAGCTTCTCTTCAACTCGTACGCCTTGACGCCTGGTCAGGAAATCGCAGTCGGCGGCACCGATGCCGAAGCGACTCCGGCCACCGGCACTGCAATCACGGTTAATCGCATCCATCTTGAGAACTGGGGCTATGAGGGTACGGTTGTAAGCGGCAGCCAGAGCTCAGGGCAAGGGCTGTTCCAGATGCAGATCAACGGGTTTGCGGGGCAAGTTGTCCCGTCCACGGTGACTGTGTACCTTGGTCCGGCATGCGACTTCCGCTATGGATTCGGGGCGTTCAACGACCTGAGCAACGGCGCAAAGGTTCGCGTGGTTGGGTTGCTGCTGAAAAACTCCACCAACGGCAACCTGGTACTCCTGGCTCGCCATATCGATGGTTTCCAATTCACCGACACGACGACCGCAGCCTGGCAGTAAACCGAACGAACGATCAACCAAACGCCGGGGCTGGCACCATGCCAGCTCCGGCGTTTTTATTTGCGCGGCAACACCGCTAGAGCAGGTCGGCGATGGGGGGAAACGTAAGCAGCAAGCTCAGGAAGAGCAGAATGAACGCTGCAAAAGTGACGCGCCCCATTTCGACACTCCGGCGCGACCAGAGCTTGTGGAGAATCACCCAGGCGACCAGCCAGACAACGATCGCGCAGGTTGTCACTCCCGAAAGCGGGCCGGTCGGCCTGTAGAAGTTCATCAGGCTTTTGACCGGCGCAGCTTTGTCGGCGACGATGGCGAAGACCGCAACCGCGAGCGAGCCGATGCCGGCTGCAAGTACGGCCGCCGCGCCTGGGCCGTTTGGATTCAGCATCACCTGAGGGGTGCTGGCGGCCGTTTCAGCGCTCATTTTTGGCCTCCGTCGACGACGGTTATCGTCGGGCCGCCTGCCACAGGCGCATTCTTGTTGAGCATCGCGCCGAAGAAACCGGCAATGGCCGCGGCGAGAAGCGAGATCCAAACGAAGCCAAGCACAGCGGCGCGGAGCTCGGGATGAATTCTGAGACTGCGACGATAGCGAGAGAAGACCGCCGCCGCCATGCTGATGGAGATGGGCACGAGCCATGCGACGTGCTCCTTCCACTCCATGCCGAT
>CAZVYV010000221.1:0-5482 GCA_964630985.1 uncultured Occallatibacter sp. | reverse complement strand
GTGCTTCGGAATTGTTGATTGCGATGGGTTGCCGCCGCGGTCGATCTCGGCCTGAGCACGCTCGGCGCGCTCTTTAACCCGGGTCAATTGGTGTTGCCAGTACCGTTCGAAAGTTTCTGCGAACTCATGCAGCGGACGGATGGCCGCTGCGTTGGTGCGATAAAGACGGTGGCGGCCGTTGCGGCGGACGCGCACCAGATTGACGCTGCGCAAGACGCCGAGGTGCTTGGAGACCGACGGCTGGTCGAGACCGATGGCCGTAACGATCTCGCCGACCTGGTGCTCATTGTGCGCCAGATAGAGGAGAATTTGCCGGCGTCGCGGCTCGGCAATCGCGTTGAAGGCATCGGAGGTGGTTGCAGCCCTGGCCATGGAAAGGACAATACATGCTTATATGGGAATATGTCAAGAGAAAAATTCATGACTTTCGTTCGTTCACGAATGGGGGCACGTTTTGCCGCCCGTGGCTGCGCCATTTACTATCCGTCGCATGAAGCCGTTGCCGTTCCTGTTTGCAGCTCTCCTGTTGAGCCTTGCGCCGGTGCAGTTTGCCCAGACGCCCGCCGCGAAATCGCCCGAAACTGCTCCCGCGGGGAGCCCGCCGGCTGATCTGCCCAAGCCGCCGATGAAGAGCTGGCTGATCAAAATCATTCCGCCGCGGCCGACATTCGATAAAGACTCGACGCCGGCTGAGGATGCGCTGATGAGCCAGCACTTCGCTTACTGGAAGGATTTGAACGATAAAGGTGTATGCATTTTCGGCGGCCCGGTGCTCGACCCGAAGGGGGTGTACGGGATCATCGTCGTGCGTGCGGCAACATTGGATGAAGCGAATGCCCTTGCGGCGGGCGATCCCAGCGTGAAGGCCGGGCTCATTAAGAACGATGTGTCGGAGATTATTGTCGCGTTTGTGCCGGTGCACCACCCGTAAGTTTCTGTTGATCGAAAGGACTGGTCGCGCATGACTATCAATCGTCGAGCCTTTTTGAATGCATGCACCAGCGCGGGGATTGCATCACCGCTGCTGCCGGGAATCCTGTACACGCTGGCCGCGCAGGCGCAGGAGGCGGCGCCGGGTTCTGCCGCGGCACCGGCGAGCGGCGGTGCGGCTCCGAACGCGAGCGCACAGACGCCGGCGCTGCCGAAGATCACATTGGAGATGATTGACCGCGCCGCTGAACTGGCAGGCGTGGGACCCTTCAATGAAGCGCAGAAGAAGATGATGCTCGACGGGCTGAACGATCAGCGAGACGCCTACGCACAGATTCGTGCGTTGAAGATTCCTAATGATGTACCGCCGGCGTATGCGTTTCATCCGGCGCCGGCAGCCAAGCCCGCGGAGAGCAGCGTTGCGTTTGAGGGCACGACGCCGCAAGCGATTTTTGACGATTCCGCATCCGGCGAGCCGAAAGCTCCTGCAAACCTTGATGACCTTGCGTTTGCCACGGTGCTCGAACTGGCCAACCTGATTTTTCATCGCAAAATTACTTGCGTGGCGCTGACGCAGATGTACATCGATCGCCTGAAACGCTATGACCCGGAATTCCATTTTGTGATTACGGTGCTGGAGGACCGGGCGTTGGCGCAGGCGAAAGCGGCCGACGATGACCTGGAGGCTGGGCTTTATCGCGGGCCGCTGCACGGGATTCCGTGGGGCGCGAAGGATTTGCTGGCGGTGAAGGGCTACCCGACGACGTGGGGCGCGGGGGGATTTGAGCAACAGACATTCAAGGAAGATGCCACTGTGGTGCAGCGGCTGGATGCGGCGGGGGCCGTGCTGGTGGCCAAGTTCTCGCTGGGCGCGCTGGCGATGGGCGACAAGTGGTTCGGCGGACGGACGCGCAATCCATGGAATCCGGCGCAAGGCTCGAGCGGATCGTCGGCGGGCTCGGCAAGCGCGGTCGCGGCGGGCTGCGTAGGATTCGCGCTCGGGTCGGAGACGCTGGGGTCGATCTCGTCACCGTCAACGCGATGCGGCTGCTCGGGGTTGAGGCCGAGCTTCGGCATGGTGCCGCGAACCGGAGCGATGGCGCTGAGCTGGACGATGGACAAGCTGGGGCCGATTTGCCGTTCCGTAGAAGATTGCGCGCTGGTGCTCGACGTAATCCACGGGCCAGACGGCAAGGACCTGTCGGCCGGAGCCAGCATTGACTTCCACTGGAATCCGGATTTTGACTGGCGCGCGTTGCGCATTGGCTACTTCAAGGGAGAGTTTGATCCGCTGCCGCCGCTGGAACTGAAGGACGCCGCGCCTGGCGAGTCGCCGGACGACCAAAAGAAACGCGAGGACGCGAATGCGGCCAAGCAAGATGAGTACGCGCGGCGGACCTACGACAAGAAATACGAACAGGCAGCGCTGGCCGCGCTGACCAAGATGGGCGTGAGCCTTATTCCGGTGGAACTGCCGAAGCTGCCGTGGGACGCGATGGTTCCGCTGTTGACGGCCGAGGCGGCTGCGGCATTTGACGACCTGACAATGAGCGGGCGCGACAAGCTGCTAACGGAACAGGGGCCTGAAGATTGGCCGAACGACTTCCGCATCGCGCGGTTTTATCCAGCGGTCGAGTACATCCAGGCCAACCGCGCGCGAACACTCGGCGTGCGCCAGTTTGCAAAGCTGTTTGAGAAAGTGGATATCATCGTGACGCCGTCGACGGACGCGCAGTTGATCGCGACGAACTTGACCGGCAATCCCGCGATGATTATCCCTAATGGCCTGCGCGGAGCGGATGCGCCAGAGCCGCCGGCGATTGATGACGGCAATCACGATAATATTGGCGGGCCAGGGACGCCGGTTTCAATTACTTTCCTCGGGGCGCTTTACGGGGACGCGAAGCTGGCGGCTTTTTCCCACGCTTACCAGCAGACGACCGGCTTCCAGAAGCTGCACCCGAAGCTCGACTAGCGGAAGAACTCTTCTTTGAGGCTTTCGAAGAGCTCTTGCTCGAGACAGGCGAAGAACTCTTCGTCGAGGCTTTCGAGGAAATTCCGGTCGCGACCGTGTGCTTGGCGAGATTGAGAGTGAAGGAATCAATGCTGCTGGTGGCGGGCGGCACGGCGGTGTCGGTGCGCGCGGCGGTGTTGACGGCGATGGATTCGACTGCAATGGACGTGGCGCTGAAGGTGATGCGCAGAAATCCGAACTGCGTGTCGCTGTAGCTGTCGAGGGTGATGGTGTTCCCTGCCCCATCGGATTCTTGCTGCTTGCCTGCGACCGGCTTTTGCCCCTGCTGGTTCTTTTTCAATCCGGATAGATCGTAGTAGCCGCCGTTGCCCGCAACGATGTAGGGAATCTGGCGGCCATCGCTTTTCATGATGCGGGTGTAGCGCTCGTACAGATGCGCATGGCCGGAGAGCACCATGTCAGGCCAGACGCCCGCCTGCGTGCAACATGTGTCCATGGTTTTGAGCATGGCCGCGCTGGGCATGTGCTGGCTGCTGCCGGTGAACGGCGGATGATGCACGGCGATGACGAGCGCCTGCGGACTTATGTTCTTCGTGTCGGCCTTGCGATCGCTCGCGTAGCGCTTGAGCTCGCTGGTGAGAAACGTGAGTTGATCCGTACCGATGGTGGAGTTGCCGAGCGAGCCGGCAGTTTCTCCGGCGTTGGAGTAGAGGCCGATGATGCGAACGAAGGGCGCATCGAGGGTGAAGTAGACGCCGGGCTGCGTCAAGGTGGTGCGATCGAAGCCGGGAGCGCCCTGCGTGGGCGCCGCGGTGCAGAAATTATCAACGAAGGCTTCGCACGAGTAGCCGGCCGGTTCGCCTTTGAACATAAAACCATCGTGGTTGCCGGGGATGGCGAAGATGGGGCCGGGGTAGTTGCGATAGGGCTCGTAGAACTGTTCGGGATAGTAGCTTTCCTGGCCGAAGAAGTAGACAACGTCGCCAAGGTGATAGAAGAAGGCCGGCTGGCCGTTGGCCCAGGTCTTGCCTTCGACGTCGGCGGTGAGGGCGTCGGCGACGGCGAGCTGCGGCTCCGCGCGCTCGATGCCGCCGGTGTCGCCCACGCAATGGATGACGAGCTGGCCCGTGCCGGCGATGGCGTTGACGGTGGCCTGAGAAAGCACGCTGGCGAGCGACATGATGGGTGGGCTCACATGCGGCTTGGGAATCGGCTCGAGGATCTGGATTTCGTCGGAAGCCGGGACCGAGGCATCGGCGTTGATCTCGGCCGTGCTGTAAGTGACGAAGTTGTCGGCGGTAAATTTCGGATTGGCAAATTTGAAGGCGCTGGTCGACAAGGCAATCCTGCTTTCAGCCGGGGAAACGCCGGCACATGGAATTTGAGAAAGGCGGAGGCCGGGGAAAAGGAAGAATTCCGAAGAAAATTCAGGTGGACGAATTGTAGCGAAGGAGGCAGCGAGGAAGAGAAGAATTTTTCAGGAAAATTCGGGGAGGAAAGTAAGGAGGCGATCGGCGCGCTTAACGTCCCCGGTCTCAAAATCGAGACCGGGGGCACCCGCGATGCAGCACGGAAGACTGGTGGAGACGGGCGAGGCCGAGGAGATTTTCGCGAAGCCGCGCGAGGCGTACATGTGGCAGTTGATTGCGGCCGCGCTGGAATTGCCTGCCGCGTAGCTCGATTTTTCGTGCTGGGTTGGGTGGTGTGCAATCCCACCCTAAACTTCGCCGCTCCGCAGCGAAGTTTAGAATGGGGCACCCCGTTTTGTGGCGAGTGAACGCTCGGGCTTCCGCGGCCTCCGCTCAGAATGACGGTATTGAGGACGATGCGATCCCCGGTCTCAAAATCGAGACCGGGGGCACCCGCTCTCGCCTGGGGCTATCATCTTTTCGCCCGCTTCGCGGGCTCGAAAACAAATCCAGCTTCCCTTCGCTCCAGATCACGTGCTCCAACGCAAAACCAGCTCCCCGTCGCTTGAGGACGAGGAGCTGGAATACCCGAAGGGAAAGTTTACTTCTGCTGCGACGGGGCAGGCGTCTGTGGTTGAGCTGTCGACGGCTGCGCGGGTGCGGCGGGTTGAGCCGGAGCGCCAGTGCTTGGCGCGGGCGCGGACTGCGAAGCAGGAGGGGGCGCAGGCGTTTCGGGCTTCGGCGCGGGCGCGGCGTTCGGCTGAGCGCCAGGAGCTGTGCCGCCAGGAGGCGGAGTACCTGCGCCGGGATGTGGCTGCATAGGCATTGGCCGATTGGGCGGCATCATGGGGCGCTGCGGCTGCGGCGCGTCGGTTACGTCGACCAGTTCCACGTCGAAGATGAGGTCGGACTTGGCGGGAATGCCGGGAGTGGCGGGAGAGCCCGGACGCTCGGGGCGGTCGGGAATGGCGTGGGTTCCGTACGCCATTTGCCAGGGGATGAAGATGCGGCGCTTGCCACCGATCTTCATGCCGTCAAGGCCGAAGTCGAAGCCGGGAATGACTCGGCCGACACCTTGCGGAATCTCAATGGGCTTCGGATCGCCCAACACAGGCTTTCCATCGGGGCCAAGCTTCGGCTTGCCGTCCGGCCCGGTCTCGGGCTGGCG
>CAZVYV010000220.1:0-5485 GCA_964630985.1 uncultured Occallatibacter sp. | reverse complement strand
GATGGCGAAGAGCAACGCGGCGACGAGAAGATAGCCTGCGAGTGGCGTCGTCATCGTGATCTCTCCTTCTCGTGCATGGCTACAATGACCGCGCCGATAGTGGCCGCAGTGAGAAGCAGAGCAAGAATTTCGAGCGGCAGCACGTAGCGGCCCACAAGCGCTTCTCCAATGTCGTGAACGTTGACGGAGGGGACGATATTCTGCTGCGGAATCGCGCTGACACTGGCGAGCACCGCCCATCCGATGACAGCAAAGACGCCCGCTGCGATCACGAGGCCCAGAAACCAGGTCTTGCTGAAGACGCCGTCCTTCGGCAGATCGGAGCCGCGCGTGAGCAGGATGGCGAAGACAATGAGGATGGCGACTGCGCCGATATACACGAGGATTTGGGCGAAGCCTGCAAACTGCGCGTCGAGTTGCAGGAACAGCAGGGCCAGTCCGGCGAAGGCCACCGTGACGGCGAGCGCGCAGTGAACCAGATGCTTGAGCAGCACGGCTGCCAAGCCACCGGCCAGCGTGACGGCCGCAAGCAGATAGAAGATCGGAGTCAACGTTCAAGCTCCCTATTCAGCATAGCGGTAGCTCCTGCGGCCGAAATGTTCGCCGCGCATGCCGAGCCGGCCCATGACGATGTAGGCTCCCGCGAGAATGATCGTGCAGACTACCCAGCGCTCCCAGCCCTCGCCCATGAAGCGCCAGAGCGCGGTCACCAACAGGTTGAGCAGAGTGAAAGGCAAAACGAATTTCCAGGCAAAGTTCATCAGCTGATCCTGGCGCAGGCGTGGCAGCGTGCCGCGCACCCAAATAAAGACGAAGATAGACATCATGACTTTGCCGAAAAACCAGAACCATGACGGAATGAATTGGAGAAACGAAAGCGGCGCCGACCATCCGCCGAGAAACAAAGTAGTGCCGAGCCCGGAGATGGAAAACATGGCGAGATATTCGCCGAGAAAGAAGAGCGCGAATTTGAAGCCGGAGTATTCGGTGTGGTAGCCGGCGACTAATTCCGATTCGCCCTCGGGCAGATCGAATGGCGAGCGATTGGTTTCGGCAGTGGCTGCGATGGCGTACATGAGAAAACCCGCGAGGCCCCACGGCGTGAAGATGTACCAGTGTGGAAAGATGCCGGTGTACTGATCTTGTGCCGCGACGATCTTCGGCAACGAGAGCGAGCCCGTAATCATGACCACGGCCACGCTCGAAAGCAGCAGTACTACTTCATAGCTGATCATCTGCGCCACGGCGCGCATGGCGCCCAGCAGCGAATATTTGTTGCGGCTCGACCAGCCCGCCATAAACACGGAAAGCTCTGTGGCCGCGCCCATGGCGAAGAAGAAGAGCAGGCCCGAGTCCATATCGACCAGCACCATGTTGCGGCCCATGGGCAAGACCGCGAAGCCCATGAAGACTGTGACCACAAGCGCAAGCGGCGCGAGAAAATGCACTGCGGCGTTGGCCCTGAGCGGAACGATGTCTTCCTTGGTGAGCGATTTGATGCCATCGGCTATTGGCTGGAAGAGGCCGTAGGGGCCGACGCGGTTGGGGCCAATTCGGTTCTGGATGCGGCCCAGCCCTTTGCGCTCAAAAACAGTGGTGAGCGCAAAAAGGCCCGGAAAAACGCACACGATGGCGATGACCCCGAGCAGCGCGGCAGCTGCGGGTCGGAATGCGCCGGGCAGAAATCCGACGAGCCAATTGCGCAGAAGAACGAAGATCTGATCAAAATTCGAGAAAAAGAGGTTCACGAAGAAGGAACTTGCGGACCCAAGTGTCGCAATCCCAAAGGCGGCGGTCATCGTCTAGCTCCCCCCTTCGGTCTTCGCCGGCGGAGCGGCGGGCGGCGCAGCGCTGGAGGCAGCAGCGGACTTAGCGGCGGCTGCCTCGGCGGCGGCTTTGGCTCGCGCTTCCACTTTTGCTTTTTCCTCCGCCAGTCGCGCATCCACTTCAGTAGCTTCCGTCGGATGGATTGAGTGGTAATACTCGTTTGACCTGGACAGTTTCTGGCGGTCTTCGAGCAGGCCGGCGAAGCGATCATCGGTGGCCAGTTCAAATTGCGTGTCCATCTTGATGGCTTCGAACGGGCAAACTTCAACGCAGATCTGGCAGCTCATGCAGACGGAAATATCGATGTCGAAGCG
This sequence comes from uncultured Occallatibacter sp., assembly GCA_964630985.1. Lineage (GTDB taxonomy): Bacteria > Acidobacteriota > Terriglobia > Terriglobales > Acidobacteriaceae > Telmatobacter. The sequence goes on along the minus strand of CAZVYV010000220.1, from coordinate 3,344 downwards.
CGCGGGATAAAACTGCGGCTTGCCCACGTAGTCCGGTTTCTTGTCAGCACTTTTCTCGATGTAAATGCACTTGGGCGGACATTCTTTTTCGCAGATCTGGCAGGCCACGCAGCGCATGCCGGCCTCCCAATCGGCGCCGTCGTAGACGAGAAAGGGAAAGACACGCGCGTTTTCGGCGGTGGGAATCCGTTGTTCCGGATACTCGACCGTCGTCAACCGCTCTTTGGAGACGTAACTTCCGAAGAAGTTCCTCGCCGTCTCCGCCATTCCCTTCAAGATGCCGTCACCGAGCAAAGCTTTTACTCCAGTTCACAGTTCTTAGTTCACGGTTCACGGTTCACGGTTCGTGGTTCGTGGTTCACAGTTCGTCCAACCGCATGTCAGTCCGCGAAGGAAAACGTCTGCGCCTCGAGCGTCGCCTGCATCGATCCCTCAGGCGCTCCCGTGGCATTTTCATTCCCCGTCGCCGTTACGCTGGTCACGCGCGCATTGGTCAGGATCCATTCCAGAGCCCCTCCAGTGGACGCAGCGGTGGGTGCATTGTTCTTGTTCTTGCTTTTTCCCTTGGCTGCCGAGTTTTGTGTCCAACTATCTGAGGCAGTCGTTCCTCCGCCGTCGCTATCTGTCAGCTTGCAGCTGCGAAGGGTCTCGTTGTCTTGCGCCATCGACAGCAACGTTTCGTATTCGCCGCCTGGAGCGAAGCGAATAGTGAGTTCAAAGGTGGCGTTCTCGGCTCTTCCGGCAGCCGCACCTGAAGCGGAGGTTTCGCCGGAACTTGTCACCTTAAAGGTGAATCCCGTAAGCGTCATGGTGATCTTGGAGCCATTTGCCGCATCGCACGCCAATGTGTACGTGCCTGCCGCGCGCGCGGCCATCGCCACCCCCAGCGTGAAACAAATTACCAACAGAGCCCTCGTACATTTCACGATGTTCATCTCGACCTCCTTGCCGTTTTTGTCTCGCGTCGCTTTTGCCGCGCCGCGTTATCAAGCCGATGAATCTTCCCTGTTTCCAGCCCTCTTGTTCCCTTGGTCCCTGGTTCTTTACCGGTCCACTTCGCCAAGGACAATATCCACGCTGCCAAAGATCAGTACAACATCGGCCACATTGCGGCCCAGGCACATGTCCTCCAGAATCGTCAGATTGATCAGGCTGGGCGGACGCACGCGATAACGATAAGGATTCGGCCCACCATCGCTGATGAGATAAAAGCCAAGCTCGCCCTTGGGTGCTTCAATGCGACCGTACGCTTCGCCGGCCTTGGGACGAAAACCGCGAATCTTCGCCTTCGCGTCCATAACCGGTCCGCCGGGAATGTCACGGAGAGCCTGCTCCAGAATCTTGATCGACTCGCGCATCTCGAGGATGCGGATCATGTAGCGGTCGTAGATGTCGCCGTGGTCGCCGAGCGGAACGCGGAACTGGAATCGATCGTAGATGCCATAGTGATCCACTTTGCGAACGTCGTAATTGACACCCGACGCGCGCAGCATCGGCCCGGAGACGCCGGCATTCACGGCGAGTTCGGGGCTCAGTATGCCGACGCCCTGGCAGCGCGCCATCAGAATCTCGTTGGTTGAAAGCAGCGCTTCAAACTCGTCGACGAATTCGGACAGTCCGGCGACCACTTTGCGCGTGGCATCGAGCCACGGCGCGGAAACATCCACCCGGCAGCCGCCGAAGCGCATGTAGTTGCACATCATGCGCGAGCCGGTGAGCGACTCGAAGAGGTCGAGAATCTTCTCGCGCTCCTTGAAGGCGTACATCAACGGCGTGCCGCTGGCGCCCATCTCCTGAATAAGAAAGCCGATGGACGAGGCGTGATTCTGAACGCGCGTGAGCTCTGCGAGGATCACACGGATGTACTCGGCGCGCTCCGGAACCGGCTGACCGGCGAGCTTTTCAACCGCCAGCGCGTACGCCCAGTTGTTGGTGAGCGAGCAGAAATAATCAAGGCGGTCGGTATAGGGCATCGATGCCAGATACGAAGCGCCCTCGGCGATCTTCTCGTGGTTGCGGTGCAGGTAGCCGAAGACGGGCTTGAGACGGACGACGCGCTCACCGTCGAGTGCCACATCCATGCGGAAGACGCCGTGTGTCGACGGATGATGCGGCCCCATCGCAACTTCGAGCAGCTCGCCGTCGCCGTCCGGCTCAACGACCGGCGGCCGGTTCCAGCCGGCGACTCTCTCCGCTTTGGTTTCCACGAATGTCATTTGGCGGCGGCTTCCGGATCCCTGGTCCCCGTTCCTTGTTCCCTGCCTTGATGCTCTTCCGCCCGTTTCAGCACTTCATCGTGCGGCGTGGGCTCGTATTCAAAGTCGTCCGGCTCCACGTAATCTTTGCGCATCGGATGGTCTTTGAATTCCGGCCACATCAAAATGCGGCGCAGGTCGGGATGGCCGGCAAAAACGATGCCGTAAAGATCGAAGACTTCGCGCTCCTGGAACTCCGCAGCGCGCCAAACCGGCGTGAGCGAAGGAAGCTCGACCTGATCTGTCCGATTTGCCGTGCGCATGCGAATCACGAGCGGTCCGTGCTTCTTCTCGACTGAAAAAAGATGATAGACCGATTCAAGACAGCCCGGCTCGACGCGTTTGCGAGTTTCTTCGGCGGTCTCTTCGACGGGTTGCTCCACCTTTTGTCCGTCGGGGCCGTCGACCGTTTTGGTCACTGTGCGCGTCACTTTTACTTTTTCCACGACTTCCCTGTCGGGCCAGTCGACGCCGGAAACGTTGGAGAGAAAGTCGAAGGCCAGCTCCGCGTCGTCGCGCAGAAAAGTTGCCACGGCGACAGCATTCTCTGGCGCGAGGAGCAGCGAGTGCTGTGCGGAGGGGCTGGGGTTCGACACGAACTCCACACCCGCGCCGGGAACCGCAGCCTCAATCGCCGTCTTGATCTCTTCAACCGTCTTCAAAAACAGCTCCTAGCTTTTAGCCTCTAGCTCCTAGCCTCTTTGTCACTTCTGCCTGGACCTCTAAGTTCCCCGCCTGCTTGTTCCCTTGCTCCCTTGGTCCCTGCATTCATCGAATCGTGATCGGCACCGGCCAGACTCCTTTATTCGATGTGGGCTCCAGATCGTGCTCGCCCTGCTCCGGCACAGGAAACTCGCCTTGCGCATTGGGATCGAGGTGGCGCGGCCGGCCCTCGCCGGTCAGCGGCTGGCCGTCGATCTTCTTTTGCAATGTCATGAATGCCTGGATGAGCGCTTCAGGGCGCGGCGGGCAGCCGGGAATGTGCACGTCCACCGGAATATAACGATCGATGCCCTTGAGCACGTTGTAACCCTGCTTGAACGGACCGCCGGAGATGGCGCACGCGCCCATGGCGATCACGTAGCGCGG
>CAZVYV010000219.1:0-5488 GCA_964630985.1 uncultured Occallatibacter sp. | reverse complement strand
ATGGCGGAGAGAGGGGGATTCGAACCCCCGGTACAGCTTTTGACCGTACAACGGTTTAGCAAACCGCCGCCTTCAGCCACTCGGCCATCTCTCCGGCCCTCAGTGGATTATACCGGAACCCGCATTCTCCACGCTTTCGCTTTCCTGCGCTCCCAGTTACATTCATCTGTATGCGCGCCATCTTTGACTTTGCGCCCAGGAAGCTGCTCCTTCTGCCTCTGATCGCCGCCACGTTCTTCATGGTGTCCGGCGGTCCTTACGGTATGGAGGATGTCCTCGGTGGCGCGGGTTATGGCTGGGCCATCGTCATCCTTCTCGTTCTACCCATCATCTGGAGCCTGCCCACCGCGCTTATGATCGGCGAGCTCGCCGCCGCCATTCCCGATGAGGGCGGCTTCTACGTCTGGGTGCGCCGCGGCCTCGGGCCCTTCTGGGGCTACCAGGAAGGCTGGCTCTCGCTTTCGGCCAGCATCTTCGACATGGCGCTCTACCCCAGCATCTTCGTCCTCTACCTTGGAAAATTCAGCTCCCCGCTCACCACTCCTCCACGCGACTATCTGTGGTCGCTGGCGGTGGTCATTCTTTGCTGCGCCTGGAACATGCGCGGCGCGCCCCGCGTTGGCACGGACTCCGTCTGGATGTCCGTGCTGCTCCTCGCGCCTTTTGTCGTATTCATTGTTCTCGGTCTATGGCGCGGCCTCACCGTTCATCCTGCCATCCAGTGGGGTCGTCCCGCGCCTTCGCCCGACGCAGATGCCGGCCTTTCGACCGCAATCCTCGTCGGCTTATGGAACTACATGGGGTGGGACAACGCATCCACCGTCGCGCGCGATGTCTATAATCCTCGGCGCAATTACCCGCGCGCCATCATCGGCGCCACCATCATCACGGCCGTCACGTATGTTTTGCCGCTTGCTGCAATGGCCGTGGGCGGCCTTTCGCCGCAGGGATTCACCACCGGTTCGTGGGTCACCGCTGGTGGCCAGCTCGGCGGCTCTCTCCTGTCCACGGCCGTTGTTGCCGGCGGAGTCATTTGCGGCATCGGCATGTTCAACGCGCTCATGATGAGCTACACGCGCCTGCCAATCGCCATGGCTGCCGACGGCATGTTGCCCCGCATCTTCGAGCGTCGCAACAGTCGAGGCGTTCCATGGGTGAGCGTGCTGTTTTGCGGCCTCGGTTGGGCGCTCGCTCTCAGCTTTCCCTTCGAGAAGCTCATCTCCATCGACCTCATTCTCTACGGCACCAGTCTTATCCTTGAGTTTCTCGCCCTAATCGCGCTTCGTCTCCGCGAGCCGCGACTTCCCCGCCCTTTCCGTGCCGGCAACTTCGCCTTTGCGTGTCTTCTTGGAGTCGGCCCCACCCTCCTCATTGCCTACGCGCTTTACGCGTCGCGCACGGAAAAGCTGGGCGATCCGGGCACCGCCCTCGCCAACGTCTCATCTCTTCTTTTTGCTTCTGGGATTGCCCTGCTCGGGCCGCTGCTCTACTGGTTCACCGCGCGTCCGCTCGCACGCCGCCGCGCTCTGGCCGCCGCGCCCGCTGCCAAATAGCGCCCATTCTTATCTATCGATTTCCCTGCGAATTCTTCGCCTATAGTTCCGTAGTCCCTGGTCCCTCAGTCCCCGCTTTTTCTGCTCCCTGACACCTGATCCCTGACCCCTGTCTCTTACACTGCCACTTTCTTCTTCGTCTCGTGATGCTTGGCCTTGCTCATCTCAAACTGCTTGATCGTGTGCAACACGCGGTCCCGCGCGTACGCCGCATCGCGCCATCCCTTCATCTCCACGCGCTTCCCTTCCAGATCCTTATAAATCGAGAAAAAGTGCGTGATCTCTTTCAGCATGTGCGGATAGATATCCGTGTAATTCCAGATATTCGCAAAGCGCGGATTATTCTTTCCCACCGCCAGCACCTTCTCGTCCAGGATCCCCTGATCCAGCATCTCCAGCAGACCGATCGGCCGCACTTCCTGCACGCACCCAGGGAAACTCGGCCCCGGCACCAGCACCAGCACGTCCAGCGGATCGCCGTCGTCGCTCAACGTCGACGGAATAAATCCGTAGTCACCTGGATAGTGGACCGGCGAGTGCAGGTTCCTGTCCAGCTTGAACACGTGCAGTTGCTTGTCGTACTCAAACTTCTGCGTTCCATCCAGAGGAATCTCGATCACCACCCGAAAGACCTCCGGCGCCCGGTCGCCCACGGGCAGTTCTAGATAATTCACCATTGCGTCTCATCTCTCCTTGGGGAATTTCATCGCTTGGGGAGTTGCGCGGCCTTGGGGAATTGCGCCAGCCCAATCTCTTCTTCTTTTCAGCTCAAATTCGGTGCTTCACCACCGCAGTTCCCGGCTTTTCTAATCCCTGGTCCTTAATCCCTGTTCCCTGTCCTTCTATAATCAGGGATCATGAAGGCGCATGTCTATGTCACGCTGAAGACATCGGTCCTCGACCCCCAGGGCCAGACCATCCACAACGCTCTCCGCAAGATCGGTTTCGCCGATGTTACCGCCGTGCGCCAAGGCAAATACTTCGCCCTCTCACTTGCCGACGGCCTTCACACCGACGCCGCACGCGCTGAAGTCGAGCGCATCGCCCGCGAGGTACTCACCAACCCCGTCATTGAGGAATACACCTACCGCATCGAGGAATAGCCGCAGGCACTGCAATCGCGCAGCCCTTAATTCCTGTTCGCTCCCCAAGCTCGATCTGCCCCCCGGTTGTCCGGCGGGCTGGACGTTTCCGGTAAACTTTACATCCCGCCTCAGAAATTACACGCTCTTGCACACCGGTAAACAGCCCCTCTTTCCCTGCGCCTCTGCGTTTTCCACAATGCAACGCCATTCTCATCAGTAGTATAGCGATTTGGCCGCTGTTGCGGAGCCGATGGCAGAGCGATTGCTGCATTCGCGGCGGGTTTCTCTCTGACGGTTTCAGATGGGAGGAATTCTGGCGCACCCCCGATGTCTGCGCCGCCCAAGGGGTTATATGGCAAATCCGCAGTTCGTGAATCTGAAGTTGGCAGCTGCCTCGCCTTCGCTACTCGCATCCTCTCTCTCTTTAAGCAGCTACTCCCAGTCCCCCCGAGTTGGAGTTCCCGCCGCGCCCCACGCGGAATCGGCTGCCGCGGAGGCCATCTCGAACCTCAGGCATGTCGTTGCCGGCGTCAGCGTAGCCTTCCTTATTGAGGGTGCGGCAGCAGTGGCCATCATTGCCACTTGGAATCTCTGGCATATTCGCTAGCTGGTCCCATCACCCGACGGCCTCCTCGGAAGCATCAGCGTCTCTTATCTCTGACCCCTGTCTTCAACCATCTACCGGATACTGCGAATCGAACGGGAAAACTATCTCTGCCTCCGTCTCGACCGGTTTGCCATTCACCGTCGCTGGCTGAAAGCGCCACGTCTTCACCGTATCCAGAACAATCTGGTCCAGCCGATTCCCCAATCCCTTCACCAGCGTCTCGCTTACGACGGCGCCTACTTCGTCCACCCTCACGTCAACGACAATTTTCTTTTCGGCCGCGGGCAAGAGCCCGCCATCGGTCACCGCCGGCTTCGGCGCAAAGACCGGAAACGCCGGCCGCGCATCTTCGTTGTCGCTCCCATTTCCATTTGCCGCCTGGCCGCGCCCTTCGCCAGCATGCGGCGTAAGCGGCCGACCGCCTCCTGAATCGTCTTGCGGCCGTAGTTGCTTCATAACCAGGGTCGGCGGCACCGCAGCGTCCGCGTATCGTTCCGGCTTGTTCGTGTCGGTCGCGGTCAGCTTCGCTGGCAGCGGAATCTCCACGGCGTGCGACCCGCCGGCGTCTTCAAGCCCCGCCACAATCACGGTCTCAGGCCGCTCCACCACCTTGGAACGCGTGACCACTCCGATCCAAGCCACTAGCGCCAGCAAGCATCCGTGGACCGCAAACGACAGCGCGACCATCCGCAGTTCACGTGCAGTGCCACTTTTTCCAATGCGCAAGCCGGCCTCCTCTTGAATGGGAACGAGCAGTCGGTGCAACTATCTTCGCACAGATCGGATTACGGCTATAATCGACATTTCCAGAGGGAATGGGGTGAGGTATATGGCGATCGAAACGCCCCCATCAACGGAACAATCGAATCTCGCCGGCTCCTTGCGCGAGTTCCATACCGAGACGGGCCGTTCGCTGCTCGATCTGGTGGATGAATCTCCGGTTTTGCTCATCTTTCTTCGCCATTTCGCATGTGCCTTTTGCGCGCAAGCGCTGGACCGCGTTTCTCAGCTGCGTCCCCAAATTGAAGCGAAAGGTGTTCGCCCCGTCTTTGTGCATCTCGGCTCTCCGGAACGGGCGAAACCTTACTTCGACTACTATCACCTTTCCGATGTCGAAAGGATCAGTAATCCCGAGGCAACGCTCTATCAACTTCCCGCCTTTCGCTTATCGCGCACAAATCCCTTTCTGCACTTTTTCTCTTTGACGGTCTGGAAAGGATGGCTCAAGGGTGCGATGTTCAAGTATGGAATCGGCATGATCAAGGAAGACGCGGACCAGATGCCGGGCGTGTTCTTCCTGAAGGACCGGAAGATTGTGCGCGCTTTTCGCCATCGCACGATCGCCGATGAGCCGGATTACCTGAAGATCGTTGGCGCGAGGTGAGAGGGTAACCGACCCTACCGGCTCCGACGCTTTTGCACCGGCCTTACCTCTCCCTCCTTCGTGCCAAAGCTGCATTGGCCCGGTTCGCTTAAAATCGAATTATGTGCGGGATCGTTGGCTACGTCGGCAAAAAGAAGGTCGTTCCAGTGATCATCGAGGGGCTAAGGCGCCTCGAATACAGGGGTTACGACTCGGCAGGCATCGCCGTGGGTCATCCTGGATCCAAGACGCTTGAGCTCCGGCGCGCGGCCGGAAAGCTCGGAAATCTTGAAGAGGTTCTGCGCGAGCATCCGCTCGACGGCACCTTTGGCATCGGCCACACGCGCTGGGCTACGCACGGCCGGCCAACCGAAGAGAACGCGCACCCGCACCGCGACTGCACCGGCCGCATCGTTGTGGTTCACAACGGCATTGTCGAAAATTATCTTGAACTGAAACGCGAGCTGACCGCTCAGGGCCACAAGTTTGTCACGGAAACCGACACCGAGATCATCGCGCACCTGATCGAGCAAGTGCAGAAAGACGCTGAAGCTGCCGGCAAGCCCGTTCCGCTCGAAGCCGCAGTGCGCTCGGCGGTCAAGCGGTTGACGGGCGCATTTGCACTCGGCGTTCTGTCGTCGGCCGAGCCCGACAAAATTGTCGTCGCGCGCTTCGGACCACCTGTCATTATCGGCGTCGGCGAAGGCGAGTCGTTTGTCGCCAGCGACGTGCCTGGAATTCTGCACCACACGCGCAACGTCTATTTTCTCGCCGACGGCGACCTGGCGATTCTCACTCCTGCCGGCGTCAAGCTCACCGACTTCGATGGCCATCCGATCGAGCGCGAGCTGCAACACATTCAGTGGGATCCCATCCAGGC
>CAZVYV010000218.1:0-5510 GCA_964630985.1 uncultured Occallatibacter sp. | reverse complement strand
AGCCGCTGGCAGAGATGGGCCGGCGCGGCGCGAAGGTGCTGCTGGAGCGGATTGCCGACAAGAAGAAAACGTTTCCGACGGACATCTTCATGGAATCCGAGCTGATCGTTCGCGAGTCGACCGGACCGGCAAAGAGACAGGGAATAGGGACCAGGGAATAGGGAGCGAGCGTTTGCGCTCGGCACCCGGTCTTTTCACTATCGTCACCCCTTCAACGATCACAGTTCCCAACACTCACGAGCAGGCGGCCTCAAGCCAGCGGCTGACATAGACCTGCGCGTGAGCTTCGCCGCAATAGTGCCGCGCGCCCGGCGCGTCGGCGGCTTCCTTGGTCCACTTGTAGACGGTGAGCTGTTCGCTATCGCACCGGCAGACAAACCAGCGCACGGGATTGTCGCTCTCTTCGCCGCAGATTTCACATCGATAGATGGTGCCGATCACGGGGGACCTCACAGAGACGGGAAACAAGGGACCAAGCCACCCCATCGAGCAAAGTTCGCTCGCTGGGGACCCCGGCAGGGAACGAAGGACCTAGTCGGACCATTGCTGGTCCCGAAACAATTCTACTCGAGCATCTGCAGGTCGAGTGGCTCAACGAGCATGCAATCCATGGTCTGGATGCGAGCCAAGGCGCGCTTGAGCGCAGAGGATTTGCACGGCTCGACAGTGACCACGAACGGCAGGGCGTCGGCGGGGTAGCCCGCCTTTTGCACGATGGCGCGAATATTGATCTGCTCCTCGGCCAGTGCGGTGGTAATCGCGGCCACGATGCCGGGCCGGTCCTTCACAAGGAAGCGGATGTAGTGGGGAACCTCAAACTCGTCGCCGAGACGGGCCGGAGCCGATGGAATTTCAACGCGCTGCGAGCCGTGCGCGAGCGCGAGCAGATCGCTGACTACAGCGACCGCCGTGGGATGGCCGCCCGCGCCATGGCCGGAAAAAACAACGTCGCCGCCGTAGTGACCGCTGGCGATGACCATGTTCTCGGTTCCCTGTGACCAGGCAAGCGGAGAGCGCAATGCCACGAGCATCGGACCGACGGTGGCCGCAATCCGCCCCTCCACCTGCTGCGCGCGTGCAACCTGGCGAATGGTGCAGCCGAGATCGCGAGCGTAGCTGAAGTCGACTGGCGTGATGGTGGTGATGGAGCGCGGAACGATCTCCTCGGGGTCAACCTGCACGCGAAGCGCAAGCCGCATGAGGATGGCGAGCTTGGAGCGAGCGTCGAATCCGCCGACATCTTCAGTGGGGTCGGCTTCGGCATAGCCTTTGGCCTGCGCCTCAGCAAGGACTGCCGCGTAGTCCGCGCCTTCCTCCATCTTGCTGAGGATGAAGTTGCAGGTACCGTTGAGAATGCCCTCCAAGCGCTCGATGCGATCGCCGGCCATGCCCTGTTCGAGGCCGGGAATGACGGGGATCCCACCGGCAACAGCAGCGCCATATTTGAGATGGCCGCCTTTGGCGGCGGCAAGGCGCTCCAGATCGATGCCGTGATAAGCAATGAGCTTTTTGTTGGCCGTGACCACGCTCTTGCCGGCCTCGAGCGCGCGGCGCACCCAGCTTCCGGCGGGATCGAGGCCGCCAGCCAGTTCGACGATCACGTCTACATCGGAGGCGAGCACGGCGTCTGCGTCCTCGCTCCAGACGATGCTCGCAGGCACCCAGTCGGCGCGCTTCCGTGCGACGCCGCGGTTGAAGATGTGCGTCAGCTCCAGGCCGTGCGGTTTGGATTCGACGAGGATGCGCGCCACCGAGCTGCCGACTGTCCCAAAGCCAAAGATGGCAACGCGGAGATTGCGGGTAGGGCCAGACTTGCGCGATTGCGCGGCTGGGGCGTCGGACGGCGAAGCTGAACTGTGCACTTGAGGCACCGGAATCTTCCTTTGCTGAATGCCGGAGAAGCGAAACGGAGCAACAACTTGATGATAGAGGAACAGGGACCAAGGGACCAAGGGAACGAGGAGCAAAGAACCCAAAGCACGTGGAAAAGAAGTTGGGAAGAGATCCGGCGGCTGAGGTAGAGGATGATTGTCATTTTCTTGCTGCTCACGGCTTTTGGGCGCAGACCGTCTGCTAGCATGTTCTGCAGATGCGGCGCGGCTTCTCCATTTTCATGATCCTGTTCTTCGGGCTGGGACCGCTGTCGGCTTTCGTCGACAGCAGCCAAGACGCGGGACTGCCGGCGTGCTGTAGGCGTCATGGGACGCACCACTGCGCGATGTCCGCACAGGCGATGACCATGAAGGCCGGAATGGCCTTCGATCCTGCCCCGAGTGTCTCCGCACCATCAACATGCCCGCTCTATCACGGACCTTCGTTCGCCATGCTGATGCCAGCGCATGCGCTCACGGCAGCGACGGCGAAGATTCGGGCTCAGTTCACGCGTAATCCCGCACCTCCCTTCGAGCGCATTGCGGCGTTTTCAGTTCCAAGCCGCGCATACGCAGGGCGCGGCCCTCCCGCGTCAGACCCAAGCTAACAGTTGCGCTGAAGGCAACGCGTCGTTGATCAGAGCAAGGGTCAGTGTCTGTCTGGCCCAAGTGGACCGATCACCGCTTCGCGTTCCTGGCAGAAATGCAGTCTTCCCTTCTGCAGGGGCATTCTTCTGCGCCACTCCAGATTCCAACGGTCAGCCTTGCGCTTCCGGCGCAGCATGAGACGGCTGCCTGCTTGAACGCGAGAACGAGGTCAATTCTTGATACGAAATCTTCTTTTGATCCTGACAGGAGCGCTCCTTGCGGTCGCTTCCCTTCCCGCTTCCGCCACGGTGTTTGCCACGGTGCACGGAATTGTGCACGACCCGCAGCATCGACCAATCGCGGGTGCGACGGTGACTCTGCAAGCCGCGGATTCCGATTTTGAATTGCATGCCGCGACCAACAGCGAAGGAGAATTCGAGTTGCCGGAGGCGCCGATCGGTGTCTACCGGCTGAAAGTCGAGGCCATCGGATTCGCAAACGAAGCGGAGACATTGACGGTCGCTTCAGGGACGAATCCAGTGCTGCACATTCCGCTGGAAGTCGCGGGAACGACCCAGTCGGTTGTGGTCAATGGCGAGGCGAGCTCGGCCGACACGGTGACACCGACCACGTTGATTACGCGGCAAACCATCGACGAGACGCCCGGTGCGGACCGCACAACCGGCACGGAGATGATTACCGACTACGTGCCGGGCGCGTACATGACGCACGATATGCTGCACATGCGGGGCGGCCATCAAACAACGTGGCTGATCGACGGCGTGGCGATCCCGAATACCAAGATTGCGTCGAACGTAGGGCCGCAGATCGATCCCAAGGACATCGACTCCATGGAAACCCAGCGCGGCAGCTATGACGCGGACCTGGGCGACCGCACGTACGGAATGTTCAATGTGCTGCCGCGCAACGGGTTCGAGTTCAACCGCGAGGGCGAGTTAATGCTCTACGCTGGAGACCTCTATTCCGGCGAAGCGCAGATTGCGCTCGGCGATCACACCGAGAAGAGCGCATGGTATGCGAGCGCGACGGGTTCGCGATCGAATTACGGACTGGCCACGCCGGTTCCGGCGATCTACCACGATGCGACGAACTCAGAGAGCGGGTTCGTGTCGCTGATCCGCAACCAGACGCCGAAGGATCAACTGCGCGTGGACGGGCAGTACCGGCAGGATACTTTTCAAGTTCCTTATGATCCGAACCCGAACGACTACGAATGCAATTCTGACTATTACTGCAGCACGGGATTGAGGGATGCACAGTCGGAGCGCGATTCGTTTGTGATTGCGAATTGGGTGCATACGATCTCACCCCAGGCTCTGGTTTCGATAGCGCCGTTCTACCACTTCAATCAGTCGGATTACGATTCGCTGGCGACGGACGATCCGGTGGCGACAACCTGGCATCAGACTTCAAACTACGTGGGCGCACAGGCGGATGGGCGCTGGGATGTTGGATGGAACGATTTTTCTGGCGGGATGTACTCGTTCTATCAAAAGGAAAACGACCTGTTCGGTGTCGAGGCCAACGGCAAATGCCTCACGATGAACATTCCCTGCAACAGCCTCGCCAACGAGGACGCTGGTTTGGTGGAATTCTCTCTCGGAGATCATCTGCGGCTGGGGAAATACGTTACGCTCCTAGGCGGAGAGCGCTTCTCAATCTACCGCGCTGAGCTGGATGAAAGCGCGACGTATCCGCGCATCGGCGCAACGGTGCGAATTCCGAAACTGAATTGGGTGCTGCGCGGATTCTACGGACACTTCTTTCAGCCGGCTCCAATCCTAACCGTCTCGAGCTCCGTGCTCAACTATGCCGGCAGCCTCCCAGGCGGCGAAAACACTTTCACGCCGATTCCCTCAGAGCGTGACGAGGAGCACCAGTTTGGCATTGAGATTCCTTACCGGGGATGGATCCTGGACATCGATACCTTCAAGAATCGTGTGAACAACTTCCTCGACCACTCCTGCATTGGGGAATCGAACGCATGCATTCCGATCGCTGTGGATGGCGCGCTGGTCCGCGCATGGGAGATGACACTGCACACGCCGTCGCTCTGGCGCTATGGGCAGTTTTACGTAACGTACTCGAACCAGATTGCGGAGCAGCGCGGGAATATTATCGGCGGATTTACGTGCAGCGTCCCGACCGACCCGGCGTGCGACCTCGGGCCGCAGTACATTGCGCTCGACCACGACCAGCGCGATACGCTGAACACGGGATTCACTGCGAATCTGCCGGCGCACACTTGGTTCGCGACGAATGTGTACTACGGGTCGGGATTTACAAATGGGCTGGCATGCACCGATCCATCCGCCTGCCCAAATAATGGGCCCTATTCAGGGGCGTATCTGCCAGTGCATACAACGTTCGATTCGTCGGTGGGCCATGCGTTCGGAGAGCGATGGAAGGTGTCAGCTACGGTGGTCAATGTGACCAACCACCGCGTGCTCGAGGACAACTCGATCACCATTGGCGGATTTCATTACAACGATCCGCGGATGATCGCGGTAGAGGCGCGGTACAGGTTCAAGTTTTAATAAGGCAGCGGAGTTGGCGGAGTTGGCCGCGCCCTGCGCGGGTTAGCGGAGTTAGATGCGGGCGAGTCAGCAAGTTAGCGCCCGCTCCAACCCTAGCGGCAAAGACAAAGGCGCCGCGAGGGTGGGGCACCCAGATTGTGCCGCGTTGAAAGAGGCGGATCGAGGTCTGTGCTATCCCCGGTCCCCAAACGCGAGGGACCGGGGACACCCAACGTTGTGATGTGGGCGGCGAGAAAAGGCAACCACAGGTCCTTCGACTTCGGTCGCTGCGGCGACCTTCGCTCAGGATGACAATTCATGGGGGTGCGAACAGAGAAACAGAGCGGCGGAGGGATTGGGCACCGATTGTGGCCGGTAGTCTGTTGTTCGTGTCTTCAGGCTTCGACTTCGAACAGACCGGGGAGAACTTCGCCGGCTTTGCCTTCGACAATGTGGGTGAAGGCTGAGGCGTTGAGCGGCGGCTCGGGGCCGATGTAGACGGTTTGCGCGCCGC
>CAZVYV010000217.1:0-5531 GCA_964630985.1 uncultured Occallatibacter sp. | reverse complement strand
TTCAGTTGCGCTTCTGAGAATTGTTTGCTGGCGCGCAGTTCACCCAGGGTCTGGGGAAGAGAAGTTGCAGGCATTCGTGGCCTCCTGTACGGTTCTGTCGGGGAAAACCGGCTGTATTTAGAAAGACGTGCGAAGCGGGGAATTGCTACAGCAATCCCCTGAACGTTTCTGCTTTTGCTAAGGCTTGGCCGCCTATTAGGCCGGCTCTGGTGAGGAAATCCTGAGGGAACGAAATCTAAGATCGAATCCTGCCTGGAGTCAGAACGAAAAAGGGGAACGCTTCAATCAATTAGACGTGGAATGCCGACCTTCAGGCAGTATGCACCTGTTTTTCCGATTCGCAAAGTCCGGCCAGGGATTTCGCTCGCGATCAGACCTTTGCGCCCTCTGAACAAACGGGGAAGGGAAACAAGTCCCCTGATTTAGTTCCGTGCCGCGTGGGTCGCTGCTGCCTTTTCCTCGGTGAGCAGTTGCGCCAGCACTTTTTCCGGGCACAGATGATGTGCTTCGCGCTCGTCCAATTCTTTTTCTGTTTCCACGCACGAGGCAATGGTCAAGAAGCAATCGAGGCAGCGCGAGTTGAAGCTGCCATTTTCGTTTTGTGTGCGGCTATACATGGCAATCTGAGGAAATACCGTATGATCCTAGCCGCAAATAGCTCTCTTTGGTCGTGACTCGTGTCACCTACGCATGTTCACGCGCGCAACCCTCCCGTTTCGCAGGCCCTGGGTCATCAGTATGCTGGCGAGCCGGCGTTGTCCCACTGGTTCGGGTGTCGCCTCAGGTACCAGCAGGGCTCCAGCCCCGCCTGCGGAAACAGTGAAATCGAACAGGACACGTCGGCCGAACCGAGATAGTCGTACTCGGTCTTCTGGCCTTTCAGCGGAACGGACAAAAACTGGCTCACAGTCACGGTCGAGTGAGGCGCGCCGCGCAACTTGTAGACCGTCCAGTCGACCGCGAATGCCACCAGAGAGATTGCCGCGATCGCCACAACAATCCGCAGAAGCCACCGTCCAAGCCAGCGCATCACCTTTCCTCTTCCTCTTCCTCTAGCCGGGGTGCAGCTCCTTTGAGCGGTGCGCGGGTGAGTCTGAACCGTCGCGCTTCGTTCAGAATATACGCCAACTCCGCGGCCGCCTGCCCGCAGGTAGATCCTTTGGACCGAGCATTTGAAATTCAGCTCCGTTCGGCCTTAGTGCGCCGGGTTGGTAGAATTCTCTGTCGTTGTTCCGCCCCAAAGGAGAGTGTGTGGTTCGTCCGGCCTTTTTCTTCCATTTGCACCGCAGTTCCGCCGCGATTCTCTTTTTCACCTCTGCAGCGCTTATTCTCTTCGCGCCCGCACTCGGATCCGTAGCTCAAAACAGTGCCGCCCCTGCGCGCAACGAGCCCGCGCCCGCGCAAAGCGCCGCGGCCTCCTCGCAAAATGACCCGCTTGTCGTCGGCACCAATGCCGGCCTGATCCGCGGCGTTACCCGCTCCAAAGGTGGTGCGCAATTTCTCGGCATTCCATATGCCGAGCCGCCTGTAGGCCCCCTGCGCTGGCGTGCGCCAGTGCCCAAAAAGCCGTGGTCGGGCGTCCGTGATGGCAACGCCTACGGCTCTGCCTGTTCGCAGCCTCTCCTTGGCGGCGCATGGAACCGTTACGACGCCGAACACTCGAGTGAAGACTGCCTCTATCTCAACGTCGACACACCAACCTGGCCTGCCGCAAAACCTCTGCCCGTGATGTTCTGGATTCATGGTGGCGCCAACGCAGGCGGATCCGGTTCAGGCGACCTTTACAACGACGGAACGCTGACATACCACGGAGTTGTGCTCGTCACAATGAACTATCGCCTGGGAATCTTCGGCTTTTTTGCGCATCCCGAACTCACGCGCGAATCGCCGCACCACGCGTCAGGCGACTACGGGCTTATGGATCAGATTCTTGCACTGCAATGGGTGCGCGAAAACATCGCCCGATTCGGCGGCGATCCCGGAAATATCACGGTATTCGGCCAGTCCGCGGGGTCGATTGACATGGGAATGTTGATGACCTCGCCGCTGGCGCGCGGGCTTTTTCAACGCGCCATTGGGGAAAGTGGATCGCCCTTTTCTCCGCAGCAGGCGGCATTGGCTGACGCGGAAAAACAAGGCGAGCAGATCGCCGCGAAACTCAACGTGCCGTCAGGAGCCGAAGGCATTGCCGCTCTGCGCAAAGTTGCGGCGCCCGATCTTATTAAGCAGATTGGAGCCCTGGCGCTCGCGTGGCCGGGCATCGGTCCCGACGTTGATGGCTGGGTGCTGCCGCGCGCGCCGGACGAGGTCTTCAAGGCGGGCGACGAGGCCCAGATCCCTGTGCTGCTCGGCACCAACTCGCGCGAGTTCGGCGATAGTGGATCCGGCGATCAGCTCCGCACCGCGATCGAACAATATGCGGGAGACGAGGCTCCGCAGGCGCTCGCGATTTACGGCCTCGCAAATGGCGGCTTGGGCGCAACGGACCCGCTTTACGGAACGGAGGGCCAGCAGTGGGGCGCAGACACTATCTTCCATTGCCCCATCACAACCGAGGCGCTCTGGCATTTTGCTGCGCATGACGCGACCTATGAGTATGAATTTGACCATGCGATTCCGGGCCAGGAGGCGCAGGGGGCGGTTCACTCCGCAGAGCTGCCGTACGTTTTTGGCCAATTCCCAACGACAGGCAATATCGCAGGCAACTTCGGCCCAGTCGACGTTCATCTCGCTGACCTGATCGAAAACTACTTCACGAACTTCGCGAAAACGGGCGACCCCAACGACAGCGGCCTGCCGACCTGGCCGAGACTGGACGCGACGGAACGTTATTTGATTTTCACGGAAGAGGGCCAGGCCGTTGCCAGCACAGGACCCTTGCGCGGCCCGCAGTGCGACCTCTACCGCCAAATCCTCGCCGAGCGGATGAAAAACGGCAATTAAACCCCTTGACGGATAGTACGAAGCGTACTATAGTACGAATCGTACTATGAACACGAACTCCACTCGCGAATTGGCTCTTCTCGGCCTACTCCGTCAGAAGCCGCAATCGGGCTATGATTTGCGCAAGACCTTTGCCACCACGGCGATGCGTCACTTCAGCGACAGCCCGGGGTCGATATACCCGGCGTTGCGGCGGCTTGAGGCGCGGAGCTGGATCGCGGCGGACCCCCAAGTCGGCAACGATCCTGAGAATCGGCGGGGGCGGCAGGTCTTCGGCCTAACGCCTGCCGGAATCACAGTGCTCGTCGAATGGCTCGAGCGGCCGGTTACCCGCGATGACGTCCTCTGGCGCATGCCGGAGGTGATGCTTCGCTTCGCTTTCATGGATACCAATGTGCCGCGTAGCACAGCTCTTCGGTTTCTCAGTGAGTTCGAATTGGCGCTGGGCGCCTATGTCGCGGAGCTGCGCATCGATCTCGAGCGCATGAGCTCCAAGATGCCAATCAACACCGGCCTTCTCGCCTTTCAATCGGGGATCGAAGGGTTTGAAGCTCAACTCAGCTGGGCACGAAAAGCTCGCGCACGGCTCGCGGAGGAAGCACGATGAGAACGATTCTTCGCATCGCAGTTTGTTGGGTTGCTTTCGTGGCGGCGCTTTTGGGCAGCGGCATGATCGGCGCGCTTCTGCATTTGCACGCAGTCACCCCGCCGGGCGGCTCGTCCGCTCAGACGCTGTTCCCGATTCAGCTTGTCGCCGGCCTGGTGCTGGTTGTCGGGCTCGTTCCGATGGCCCGCGGCCTCGCCGCTCCGACCTCGCTTCGCGCCATTGCCCTGGGCAGTTTCATTCTTCTGGCACTCGGCGTGAACGGCATGATCGAAGCCAGAATGTTCACCCACTTTCTTGACAACGGCATCGAGTCTGCATCCGTGTTCTACATTGTCCTCGCCACGATTGTCGGCGTCGCGCTGGGCTGGTCCTTTGGAGCGCCGTCGCCCGCCACCGGCCTTCCGCATCGCAGTTGGCTCTCATGGATTCCGCGTGTCGCCGCCGTCTGGCTCGCGTGGCCTCTCATCTATTTCATTTTCGGCGCATGCGTTGCCCCAATCGTCGTTCCCTACTACAACGCCGGCATCGCCGGTCTGCGCATTCCTTCGCTTAGCACCATCCTTGCCGTGCAGCTCATTCGGAGCGTCATCTTCCTCGCCGCGTCACTGCCCTTCGTAGCGCTCTGGAAGGGCTCGCGCCGCGGCCTCTGGTTTGCGCTCGGAATGGCACATGCGTTCACCGTCGGATTCTATGGCCTTGTTGGCGCCACGTTCCTTCCGATGGTTCTTCGCGTTGCCCACTCAGCGGAAATCGCTTGCGACTCCTTCGCCTATGCAGGTCTGCTCGTGCTGCTCTTTGCCGCGCCCTCTGCGATTGCGAATTCGAATACCGCAACGATCGAAGCCGCGCCACTTCAGCCACACCCTCTTCGCTAGCCTTCAGCGGCGCAAAGAGACTGTTCATTTTGAGCCGGAGCGCCGGAATTCTCGCGCTAACAAGAAAGGAAGACCATCATGAAATCCATCGCCATCTTTATCGGTTTCGTATTCTCTGTAACTCCCGTGCTCCTCTCCGCGCAGTCTTCAGCGCAGCCTCCTTCCCAGCCGCAGAATCCTTTCCACCGGCAATACCACGACGGAGAAACGCTGGTCTACAACATGACGGGACAAAATGAGTCATGGCATTACACCATTCAGGCGCAGGGAAACGTGAAGAAAGACGCAAGCGGCGCATACTTCGAGGAATATCGCTGGACAAATCTCGTTTCGGACGGCCAACCCACTCCGCTTTCGCCGGGGAGCGATGCATTTCGCCAGCGCCTTTCTCTCGATCCGAATCAAAACCTGACCCCACCCGATCTAAGCAAAGCCGACCCCAAACTCGTTGGGCCTGCCCTCGACCTCATGACCTTCTACGCCGATCTCTGGCTGGTCAACAAAACCGGGCAACTGGCCCACCCCGGAGATCATTTCTATGTCAAGGTTGGCACTCCAAGCTCATGGGCCAACGGTTCACAGGTCGTCCTCGGCCAATCTTCAATCGATTTTGATCTCACATTGAAGAGCATCAATCCATCTGACCAAACGGCTGTGCTCATCGTCCGTCACGTTCCGCCCGAGAAGTCCCAGCTCACTCTCCCGGCAGCGTGGATGCAAGCACCCGTAGCCGATACGCCCAATAACTGGGTCCAAGTAGTTAAACTTCCCGGCAAGTTTTTCGCCTCCGTTGGGCAGGAGACATTCACGGACGAACTGACCGTCAGCCTCGTCGACGGAAAAATTCTCTCCGCCAGCATGGACAACCCCGTTAAGACCATTGCGCGCATGTGCACCGACGAAGCCTTGACGCAATGCGATCCGCCCCAGACCCACGAAATCATCAGGAGGATTCAGATAGCACTGGTGAAATAACCTCGTGCTCGACAAGCGATGCGAACGACAAAAGAAAAGGGCACGGCTCGCGCCGTGCCCTCATCGTGTATTGCGGTTGACTAGAAGCTCTCCTTTAGAACTTCACGCTCGCAGCCCGTGGCGAAATGCCG
>CAZVYV010000216.1:0-5537 GCA_964630985.1 uncultured Occallatibacter sp. | reverse complement strand
CTAAATTATGCGTAAGAGAGAACCAATTTCGTCCCTGGGACTGGCTGACATGCACTTTCGGTGCTTGCCGGCCCGGAGCTTACCCACGCTGCTGTTTTACGCCCGCCGGCTCACTGCCGACCGGCTACCCGCTCCACATTCGCCCGGGTGCATCGCGCCTGTCCACTCAGATTCTGAGAGAACGGATGTTCGAGTCAATCAAGACTCGAGCGCTCAGCCTATTCGCCAACCGTCACACGGTTCCGAATGTAGTCGCCGGGAAGGAGACTGATGGGTACACGCTGTAGGGGCTTGGGGGAAAATCTATGCCAGGTTGAGGGGCCCTGTTCAAGGGCAAATCGCAACTCGCGTCCAAATCACTGAGCGTAAACCTATTATACCGCAGATCATGGGAATCGATGCCACAAGCGCTCTTCGCGCCCGCTGAGCTTGGTTGTGCGCCGAAGAAATGGCGGGGGAAACTCTTCGCTTCTCCCGCCACGTCCCTTCCCTTATATTTTGTCGCTACGCGTAGAAACCGCGCTGCTTGATGGTATACGCCACGCGATCAATGGCCAGCATGTAGGCCGCAATGCGATTATTCACATCGTGTGCCTCGGCATAGCGCACCACGTCGTCGAAACTGGCGCGCAGGATGCCTTCCAGCTGCTCGTTCACGATCGATTCCTTCCAGAATAATCCCTGTCGGTCCTGCACCCACTCAAAGTAGCTGGCCGTAACACCGCCGGCGTTGGCCAGAATGTCGGGCACGATGAAGATGCGTTTTTCGGCCAGGATCTCGTCGGCCACCGCGGTCGTGGGCCCATTGGCGCCCTCGACCACGATGCGCGCTTTGATCTTGTCGGCATTGCGGCTGGTGATTACATTTTCGGTTGCCGCGGGAATCAGAATCTCGCAGTCCGCGAGAATCAGCTCTTCGCTGGGCATGGCTTCCGCGCCGCGGAATCCGAGAATCGTGTTATTGCGGTATTTGTACTCGAGCAGTTGATGAATATCGATGCCGTTGGAGTTGTACAGGCCGCCGTCGCGCTCCGCGACGCCTACAATCCTGTATCCCTGCTCGAGCATCAGGCGCGCCGCATTCGATCCCACGTTGCCAAAGCCTTGAATGATGACACGACAACCCTCGACATCCATACCCAGTTGGCGCAGGCTCTCGTTGCATACCACCATCACTCCGCGCCCCGTGGCCTCAATGCGCCCTTGAGAGCCTCCCATGTTGATCGGCTTGCCGGTCACTACGCTGGTCACGGTCTGGCGCATGTGCATGGAGTAGGTATCCATGATCCACGCCATCGTCTGCTCGTTTGTGCCCACGTCCGGCGCGGGAATATCTTTTTCGGGGCCAATAAATTCGATGATCTCCGACGTATAGCGGCGCGTCATGCGCTCCAGTTCGCCCTTGCTCATGCTGTGCGGGTCACAGATCACGCCGCCTTTGGCTCCGCCGAAGGGAATATTCACCACCGCGCATTTCCACGTCATCCAACTGGCCAGCGCGCGCACTTCGTCCAGAGTCACGTCGGGCGCGTAGCGGATTCCGCCCTTGCACGGCCCGCGCGCCATGGAGTGTTGCACGCGAAAGCCGGTGAACATGTCGATCATGCCGTTGTCGAGGGCCACGGGAAAGTGAACGATCACCTCCCGCGATGGCGAGCGCAGCACTTTCCACAACCCTTCATCGAGATTCAGTTTGCGCGCTGCGAAGTCGAAGCGCGCGCTTTGCGCCGCCCACGGATTGATCTCCTGGTCCAACGTGACGTTGGTATTTCCGGTCGCCATACCTGGTCTCCCTATCCCGCAGCTCTTCGGATTCGGAATCAAGTTCCGCTTTTCAAGAATACAGTCCGAGCAGCGGTCTTTCTCTGGTTTTTCGTGGCCTGCTCGCCAAACTCGTGCGGCTTCCCTGGTCTGTGAGGCTGCCTTGGTTCGGCTCGCCTGCCAGCGGCTTTTGACCCAAACCTCAGTGAGTCTAGGCCTCCCTTGGTTTCCCGTCAAGGCAATCAGACACACGATCAGGCGGCCGTTCCGTGGTGACTCCATGCCGCAGCGACTGCCTGAACCGGAACCGGGCAAGCCTCGCTCACCGCGCACCAGCAGTTACACTTAGGCTGTGAAAGCCTACGAGCGTACCGCCCAGCCCAGCCGCAAAGAATTCCTGGACCTCGCCCGGACGCACACCCTTGTGCCCGTGTGCCGCACGCTGATGGCCGACCTGGAGACTCCGGTCTCGGCTTTCCTGCGCGCGGCATGGCCGGAGCGCGAGTGTTTTTTGCTGGAGTCGGTTGAAGGCGGTGAGCAGGTCGGCCGCTACACCTTCATCGGCCTCACGCCCTTCAAGCGCATCGTGGCGCGGGGGCGCGAGATCGCCATCACCGAGGGCCGCAAGACCAAGCACTTCGAGGGCGACATCTTCGCCGTTCTTCGCGACGCGCTCGGCGGCCACAGACCCGCGCGCCTGAAGGGACTGCCCCCCTTCACCGCCGGCGCCGTCGGCTACCTTGCTTATGACGCTGTGCGTCAGATCGAGCGACTCCCAGCATTGGCGAAAGACGAGCTGCGTGTTCCTGACGCCTGCCTGCTCTTCTTCGACGAAGTTCTGGCTTTTGATCATGTGCGCAAGGAAATCATGCTCGTCGTCACCGCGGATGTTTCGCATGGCGCCGCCGCGACAGCATACGATCGTGCGCTCAAGCGCCTCGACCGGCTGGAGAAACGCCTTACGCAGCCGCTTCCAGATCTCGATCGCAAGAGACCGCGCCCATTGTCGAAGCTTAAAGTGAAGCACCGCACCGCAAAAAAAGACTACGTGGCAGCGGTGGAGCGCACCAAGGAATACATCCGCGCGGGCGACGCCTTTCAAGTGGTCGTCTCGCAGCGCTTCGACGTCGACCCGGGAGTGGACAGCTTCCAGGTCTATCGCGCACTGCGCACCGTCAATCCGAGCCCATACATGTTCTTTCTCCGCTGCTCACCAGAGGGGCCGCTGGGCGCGAGGGCAGCAAACCCGCGAAAGATCTCCTCCAAAAAGTCAGAGGGTTCGGAGAAACCGCTTGAGTTAGCGGGCTCGTCGCCGGAGCTGCTGGTGCGAGTTCATCAAGGCAAAGTGGAGTACCGTCCCATCGCGGGCTCACGCCCCCGCGGCGCTACCGAGGCTCAGGACGACGCGTTGGCTGAGGAGATGTTGCACGACGAGAAAGAGCGCTCCGAACACGTGATGCTGGTCGATTTGGGGCGTAATGACGTGGGCCGCGTGAGCCGCTTCGGCAGCGTGAAGGTGGACAAGCTGATGTACGTCGAGCGCTACAGCCATATCATGCACATTGTGAGCTCCGTTGAGGGCCGCCTGCGCCCCGAGCTCACGGCAGTTGACGCGCTCCGCGCCTGCTTCCCTGCCGGAACGCTTTCCGGAGCACCCAAAGTGCGCGCCATGGAAATCATCGAGGAGCTTGAGCCGGCGCGGCGCGGCACCTACGGCGGCGCGGTTCTCTACGCAGATTTCTCCGGCAACCTTGATTCCTGCATTGCCATTCGCTCCATGCTGCGCGTTGGCGGCAAAGGCTCGGTTCAGGCCGGCGCTGGCATCGTCGCCGACTCCGTGCCTGAGCTCGAGCATCAGGAATCGCTGAACAAAGCGCAAGCCGTGATCCGCGCCATCGAGCGCGCGCGGGAGATGTAGCGCTGTCTTTTTGAGCGTCCACTGCGCAATTCTTTGAGCGGCAACCGGCCTTGGCGCGTCCTTGGAGAAAGACATCCACAGGAGGAGGACGCGATGGAGAAGGTGTGGAATTGGACGAGGAACGGTCTGGCGCTCGGCGCAGTGTTGGCCTTTGGGTTCTGGCTTGGCGCGGCCCGCACGGTCAAAGCGTCAAGCAGCGATGCCGGAATGGGCGTGCAGTTTCAGCTTGCCGGGCTGAACGAAGCGAGTTCGTTGCTCGTGTATCAGCCGGAAACGCGGACTGTGTACGTATATCAGGGTGCCACACTCGGCAACGCAAGCGTGCAATGCACATACAAGTTTGAGATGACTCGACCCGGCGAGGTCATTCATCGAGTCTCCTGCCCCACGCAGCAGCTCATCCCGTAACAAACTATTCCGCGCCAAAGATGCGCTTGAAGAATCGCCCGATCCTGCCAAAGAATCCGGGCTTCTTCTGCGTGCCCGGGGAATTCGCCGCGGGTGTCGCTGGCCCTGTTGCACCCGCCGAAGCGGGAGGCTGCGGGATCGCGACCGTTTGCGGTGCAGGTTGGCTGCTCTTGTAAACGAGGGTGGTTGCGGCCTGGCCAGATCCGGCCGTTGTGTTTGCTGCTGCCGCGGGAGGCGACTTGGGCGTCAGCCCTTCGCTCTGAGCTAATGGGAATTCGTTGGCCTCGGATTTCGGAGGCGGAGGACAACCACAAGATTCCGTTTCCTGGTCAACCACCTTTTGCAAGCTGCCGTGTTCGAACATGACGCGTTGTCCCGGCTGCACGCGATAGAGGCCTCCCTCGAAGACGCTGGTTACGACGACATAGGGCGCGTTCGTCCCGGCGTTATCCACGCAAGTGTCGCCGTCGTCGCCCATCCGTACACTTACGTCCGCCGCATTAGGACCACCGATCATGATGCGAAAGTACGGAGTGAGCAGCGTGTCGGCATTTTGCTCGCGCGCAGTGCTCGCCGCAAAACTCATCTCCACTGCGCCACGATCGAGCGCAACCAGCAGCCCGGGAACATTGCCCGATGCGGCACTCGAATCGGCCGCGAGCTTCACGGTGCTCGACGCGCAGACGTGCATGGTTCCGCGATATGGCAGCGTCACCTGGGCCGTCGTGTCACCCGCGGTGATTGTCCCGCTGCTGGTGATGTACGCGCGGCCATTCCATGCCTGCAACGGTCCCGCAACCTCAAGCGCTGCACCTGTAATGGATTTGTCGAGCGGAACGATAGCAACCGGCGGGGTTGCAAACGTGGGCGCGCCAGCGGACGAAGGCACCGGCTGCGGGGTTCCAGCATCAGTCGGATTCGGCGTGGGTTCCGCTGGGGGCGGCGGCGCCGCGGCGGTGGAAGGCGCCATTGGGTTTTGGGCTTCGCTTACCTGCACCGTCAGAAATGCAGCGACGATCGCCAGTATCAAAAACAATCCCGAAGCGTCTCGAACAATCGCACCGCGGGACAAGAGCGATCGACAAGTCGAAGCGTTCAGCGGGACGCGCAAGGAGGCATTCATCGTGGCGTGCATCGGCTACATATCCAGAAAGTTGCGGATCATCTCGTGTCCGCCCTCGGTGAGCACGCTCTCGGGATGAAATTGCACGCCCTCAACCGGCAAGCTGCGATGGCGCAATCCCATGATTACCTTACCCGAACCATTCAGTTCGGGGGTCTGAGCCGTAATGGTAAGTTCATCCGGGAGTGATTCTTGCTCCACGATGAGCGAGTGATAGCGCGTACAGGTGAGCGGCGTGGGCAGTCCGGCAAAAACACCCTTTCCGTCGTGCTCCACCGCGCTGGTTTTGCCGTGCATCAGCGTCTGCGCGCGAATCACTTTGCCGCC
>CAZVYV010000215.1:2652-5576 GCA_964630985.1 uncultured Occallatibacter sp. | reverse complement strand
TCAATCGCCATTGATGGCTACCTCCTGGGCTCGGGCTGCTTCAGCCTGTTCGACATTACGCCGCTTGACGTGCTTCATCAAATCGTCGAATCGCGATTCGTTGGGTTTCGTGCGGCCTGGATCGTGGATGGCGAGGGGCCGGGATGGGTCGTCGTTTACAAATAATAGCTGATCGTCCAGGACACTGAGCCCTCGCGCGGAGTACGTGGCCCACGGGTCACGCCTGAGAGGATCATCCCACGCGAGGCAACCCTGCAGCGCCTCGGCTATGAAATTATCGTCCCAAAGCCAAGCCGGCTTAGGCAACGTCAATCCATAGCCAATATCCAACTCCTCTGGCCATGAATCATAGTAATGCTCGTCCCACGGAGTGTCGACAATCATCTTCATCGCCTTGCGCGACAGCCACATTCCAGTTCCGCCGTGCGGCATGTTCCAGTAAGCGAAGGGAAGCTGCAGCGTGCCACCGAGTTTGAACTTGCAGGGGAAATTTCCCGCCAGGTCATAGGCTTCAAGACCGGCGTTGAGGATGCGATCAGGGTAGGTCCATGAATCATCGCAGCCACGGAAGCAGAAATCGAAGTCGTTCGCAAGCGCGTACTCGAACAGCGCTTTGTCCTTCAAATGCAAAAATTTCTTATGGTCCGATCCCGGCGCGTGCAGGATTTCCTCGTCGTCCAGCCCGGTATTGCTCCAGTCGCCGCTGAGCGCATCGCCGAACACGAACTTATATGGCAACGGCGAATTTGCCAGGCATTGCGCGCGAAGGATCTGCCGGTAATGCCAGCGGGACGGATGGTGCGCAGTTAAGTAACCAAGGAGAATTCTGCTCATACAATTCCTTTCAATTATGCGCGCAAAGAACTTCAGGTACATGCTTTCGGGTGATCCCGGCAGCTACCAGACGTTCGATCATCAGCCCATCGGCGATCTCGTAGTGCGTTTTCTTGTCGGGGAATCCAATAAAAGATTCACGACGCAAAATGAAACTCGTCTTGTCGATTTTGTAAACGCGGGACTCGGACTCCATGGCTATGTACTTGTGGCTCGGAGTTTCATGGATGAAATCCGAGTAGAGAAGATCGCAATGCGTCGCCTCAGCCGCACGGATCATCCTCTCCGCAAAAACCGGAACATAGTATGAATCCTGATTGGGCATGCAGATAAAATCGCCCGTCGCACGCGCTACCCCGATCTCAGTTGCTGTGTAGAGACAGCGCTTGTGCCGGCAATCGGGAGGAACATCGCTTGTCCTGTCGGCCGTCCACTCGTAATGAATGCGAGGCGACGCACAGCACTCATCTTGATTCAAATCCAACCATGGACAGTCAACAGAATTATCAACCACAATGATTTCAAAATCCCGCATGGATTGGTCGAGCAAAGACGAGAGACAAGTCCGCAACGCGGAAGGATGTTCGAAAGCTACGACCACAAACGAAAGTTTCATAGTCCCAACCTCCGCTTCAGCTCCGGCAGAAATCGCTGAATATCCGTGCTCTCGGCATCCTGCGCCTGGTAGCCGTAGAACGCATTCGCATCCGCCACCTGATCGTCGTCGGCGCGATCAGGCTTGCCCAGGGCGATCCTGCGGTTCCACTCTTCACGACTCTTGGTGTGGTAGTGGTTGATACGCAAGGTGTCCGATGTGTGAGGAGAGAACGGGCCATCAACATGCTCGCCATTCCCGTTCCAAGTACCGTGCTCGACGTTGAAGAAATGGGGATCGCTGCCGGTCTTCACTTCCTGATCCATCCAGATCACGGACTTGATGTGTCTGTTGACCGGGTTGCTGACGGCAAGGTGCTGAGTAAATCGCTCGATCACAGGCTCAGGAGAATACGTCTCGTGACCGCCGGCGCCGAACATAACCCAGGATACACCGATCGCTGATTGCGGCACTCCGTTGAACACCACCATCGCCAGGGCCTCGGGGACCGTCTCGTAGAGAGGACTGAAAAGAAACTCGTCGCAGTCAAGGAATGCAGTCCAGACCGGTTCACGGTGATGTTCAATGTAGTGCTGGTACGCCTGAAGCTGCACGGGCTTGGGTTGGTCCCAGGGAATCACTTCGACGCAAGAAAACTTGCTGAGGATTTCCGCTGTGTTGTCCGTCGAGCCGTTGTCGTAGATAACAAAGTGATCGACGCCGACGATCTGGTGGAAAACGATCCACTCTTTGATGTGGAGTCCTTCATTTTTGGCTATGGCGCAGATGTTCACCACGGAAAGCTCCTGTTGTACTTGGCCCACATATCGGCGGTTGGCGCTGCACCGTTCGCATGAAGGAACGAAGGCCTGGTCCCCCACGTTGTATTAACCGGCCTGCCACGCTCAAACTCCAACTCCGGATAACCAAGCTGCAGGCAGAAGAAAAGCTCAGTCTTATAGTCGATATCGATTAATTCAGGGAATTCCACCATGAGCAGGTTGAAAAGACCCTGATTAGTCATCCATCGGGAATAGAAACGATTCTGTTGGACCCGCTCTGCCCAGGCGTGCATCTCCTGTGGCCGTCCTGCGATCATGCCGCCGTTCGCATACCTAAAATCCTTGCGATCCGGCTGTATGCGCAGGATCGGGATGTAGAGCAGAGGCTCGGGGAAGCAGTTCTTCTCAGCCGCGAGCAGGACCTGTCCAGCGGGGATAGCGTCGATCTTCTCGATCACATCCTCCCTGGTCCCGAAGAAGGTCACGTCAAAAGCGTCGGTGATGACGATCCGCTTGTAATGGGCAAACTGCTCGGAGAGTTTTAGATAGCCGCCGACCGATGCCGCAACCGTCGGATCGACAGGGGGCTCGATGTGTTCGATATAGTGGGGGATGCCGGCGCGAGCGAGCTGGTCGCGGTAGATGGGCAGCGTGCCGCCATTGGGATTGGTGCAGGGAGTGATGACCAGAAGTTCGAGGTCGCTCATACTGTC
>CAZVYV010000215.1:1337-2552 GCA_964630985.1 uncultured Occallatibacter sp. | reverse complement strand
CCGCCCGTCGCCGGTCATACTCATAACCGGTCACACTGTCCACCGAATCCGGTGAGTTGAACATGGTGTCGCAGTTCGCACAAGCAGCGAGTTCCCCGCGCTTTCCTTCAAGATGCAGCCGGTGGATGCGCGCAAGAGGCTCGCCGGCCCAAATCTCAGCCAAAGTCTGAGTGTTGGCGTTGCCAACCACCAAAGACTTTTCCCATGCCACGCAACAGGGAACCGCATCGCCGTTTGACTTGACCACCAGGTTGTAGAACGGATATGGACAAGCACGGTGAGATACTTTGTGGCCGCCAAATTGAACCAGGTCCGAGCCGATGGAGTGCAACTCCTCGAATCCGATCTGGTCGGTGATGTCAGCGTAAAAAGGCGTGATCTCCGCGGCCTCGGCAGCGTTGAATACCTTGGCGAATATGAAAGGTTTGGCCGATTCACCGCGCATTTCATGCAGGCGCCGGACATTGCGCACCACGTTCTCGGGATGTGGAATACCCTTGTACACCGAGATGCGCAGGTAGTGCAGGCCCGAGTCGATCAACTCTTGAGATTTGCGCTCGGTCAGAGCCATACCGTTTGTTGTTAACTCGACACGATCGCAGACTTGAGACGCGAAGAAACAAATTTGTCCGATGTCTGGATGGAGCAGAGGCTCACCAAAGAAGTAGAGCTTGAGGGAGCGAATGCCCATTGCGGATATTTCTCCCATCAACTTACGGAACAGGTCGAGCGGCATGTGCTCGGAGTAACCCGCTCGCTCGACGTAATCGGGAAGAGACTGAGGGCAGAATTCGCACGAGAGATTACAGCGATTCGTCGGCTCCACATAGATGGTGAGCGGCGCGGACAGAGGAATCGCTTCGGCCAGGGCGATGCGCTCGTCTTTGCGAAGCTGAGTGTAGGGGATCATTCGTGTACGCCTGGGCAATCGTGGTCACTGACTGCGATACGCTGCATGGCTGCGAAGTCAGTATTTGAGTTCTTCAGTCTGTTTGGGGGAACAGCATACCAAATTATTTCCCACGCGCCCTCGGCGTAACGCCGAAAGAAAAGTTTGTAGTCAGGTTGGATGGCGTGAATCAGCAATGGAATTTGCCAGATATGGTCGCTCGTGTGGTAAGCGCAGATAGCGAGGACAGGCGAATGCTGCTTGAGAATTTTGCGCGCTCCCCACAGGGCTTCGAGTTCTGATCCTTCGATGTCCATTTTGATGTA
>CAZVYV010000215.1:0-1237 GCA_964630985.1 uncultured Occallatibacter sp. | reverse complement strand
GCTTGATGAAATCGGGAAAATAGATATCCTTGCAGTCAGCGGGCGCTCGCTGCGCATCGTAGTCGGGATTGGCGCGGAAAGCGAGTTGGCCCCACCACTCGGCAACGGATTCTTCGTCATGGAGGAGATCGGCAATCTCCCCGCGTACCGATTCCGGCGGCAAGCCGTGAAACACCTCCAGGCATTCATACAGCGGCTTGGTCTTCACACCCATCGATCTGAGTTGAGCGCGGATCTCTGTGGCGGCCGGGCGGCTGATCGCAGTGGCGACCCAGGTTGCGTCGGGATAGGCGACAATGGCGGCCTCTGGCTTCATGATCAGCAGGCCCTGATCGGTGCCGCGCCATTTTGAAAGGTCGTTGTCAACGAAGCAGAGAGGCTCGATTCCCTTGCTTCGCAGGAACTTGAGACAGTAACGGCCCGCGCTGCCGGCGCCAAAAAGAATCAGGTCACTCATTGCGCATCCTCTTCCACTTGCTCCAGGCGTATACCATCGAGGCCCTTCAACCACTTTAATAGCTCCAAACGAAACCACTCCGTTGTATCGAGGTCTTTGCAATGCACAGTAGCAGACTCACCGAGTAAGAAAAAATATCTGGCCTTTGGCTTGGTCTCAGTGCCGGGGCCGTAGCAGGAGAGCATGAGCCGGAGACGAACTTCGTTGAGTTCGCCGAGGCAAGCGGAGAAGACTTTGATGTTCTCCGGATCGTCCGTGATGCCCGCGGCCTTGACCTCAACTCTGATCGAGTCCGTTGACCACTGCGTTTTGGGGAGACGGGGACGGGGCATTAGCGCGCGCCCCTCAACTCCCTGCGACCGCTCGTATGAACCTTCTTCTTGTCCTCATGCGGAACATCCCACACAGTCCCACCGAGAGACTTGATCGCATCAAGAAACACCATAAAATTGCTGCCGCGGTCCAACGTGGGGCGAACGTAGTGCTGATGGAAGTGACCTCCGCCGCGCTTACGGCCCGGCATGTGGAAAGGATTCTTCGGCTCAAGCAGAGCGTTCGACGTGAGATTCTGCCGGTTCTGGTACATCAACTGGTGTAGCTTCTTCCTCGACACTTTGGCCGGGCACGGAGTTGCGCGAAAACGTGCTGCCTGTTCTTCTGCTCTGGTTGTCATTTCTGCCTCTTTTCCAAAACTTTCAACTTCAATTTATTCGCGTACTCGGCCAGTTTGGCCTTCGACAGAACGGGGCCGCGTTTCAGCTTACGTAGAATTTGTTGGCG
>CAZVYV010000214.1:0-5605 GCA_964630985.1 uncultured Occallatibacter sp. | reverse complement strand
CACCAAAAAAACGGCCCCCGTGTTCACGGGGGCCAAGTTGCCTTGGTTCTCTCGCGTTGCGAGAGCTTTTTTGGCGGCCTACGGCGGGGTGGCCGTTGGCGCGAGTGCAGAGCCTCGGGGGAGGAGTTGGCCGCTTATTACGGCTGCTCCGCGCCTGCTGCGGCAGGAGCGCTTTGGGGTGACGCTGCTGCCTGGGCCGCCAAACTGTTTTCCATCACCAGTACATGCACACTGCTGAACCGTACCCGTTCCGGCTTTTGATCCTGATCGCCGGTTGCGGTTGAGGCCATCTCAGTTTCGTTGCCGAGAGCCACAGAGTGCATGCGGTAGACGGGAATCTGATGTTCCGATACAAGATAGCGCTTGACTGCTTCCGACAGGCGCTCGGAACTTTGAATACCTGCGCCGCCCGCCAGGGGCGAGTGCGCTTCCAATTCCAGGATGTAGCCTTCGTGCCCGGTAAGGCTCGAGGCCAGTTGATCTAGCGCTGCCTTCGAATCTGAAGTCAGCACCGGGCTTGAGCCGCGGAACTTGATCACAAGGTCCGTCGCCTGGTGATACTGATCCAGGCCGTTCACCGTGGTGTTGATCTGGTTCACGTGGTTCGATGCATTTTGAGCGGCGCCGTTGGCGTTGTCCGCTTCAGTGTTGGCGGCCATCGCCAACTGGTTCGCTGCATCGGCCGCGCCTTGAGCCTTCCGGATGCCCGCCTGCGCCCGTTCATCCACGTCCTTGATGTACGCGGCATTCTTGG
Source organism: uncultured Occallatibacter sp. (assembly GCA_964630985.1). Classification (GTDB taxonomy): domain Bacteria; phylum Acidobacteriota; class Terriglobia; order Terriglobales; family Acidobacteriaceae; genus Telmatobacter. Next base: position 4,851 of record CAZVYV010000214.1, on the reverse strand, counting down.
CGTTCACTTCATCCAGTTCGCTCAAACGGTCGTTGATCGGGTCGATCTGCCGCTTCACCCACTTCTTGCGGGCAAAGGGATAGATGCGGCCCCAGAACCCCTCTTTCTGGGGGGCTAGGGGTTGTTCGACTGCTGGGGAGGGCTGAGCCTGTGCGTCCGAAGAAGATGTCGTGGTTGTCTGGGTCGAAACCCCAGACGATGTCCCAGTGTTGACCTGGTCCTGAGCCCAAACGGGGAGTGCAATTGCAGATGCCAACGCGAATACGGCCAGTTGGCGCGGGAATAATTTCACTACATTCGCAGATGTTTTCATGGGTTAAACCCCTTTTTGGCTCGCGGCATTAAATCACTCCGCGGCGTTTGAGCGCTGCTGTCCGCTCGCCCTGTTAAAAGCAAGATCGGTGCCAAAGTTGGATCCTGGCAGGGAAATAAGCTATCTATTTGAAAATAAAGTTTTTAGGATTTTCGACGTCCGTGGAAAAATGACCCGATTCAGGCCCTGTAAACCGTTGTTTGCGCGTAATTTTTGCATTTTCGCGTAGTTTCTACCCTGTCGCGAAAGGCGCGCCTACTTCGAGTCGATATGAATGATTCGGATCTCGGGGAAAGCGCCGTCCCAGTCCTGGGCGATCGTGTCGAAAATCAGCCGGAAGTCGGCGCTGTCTCCCGGCTTCAGTGGCGCTGCCGATACCGGTTCCACATCCACATACGGCTCGCGCGTACGAATCAGGTTCAGCGCCTGGGTTTCGTTCTGCGCCACCTCGTGCGCCGGATCGCGGAACAACACCTGTACCGTGATCCCGGTTACTGTCCGGCTGCCTGTATTCGAGATCGACCCGTCGAGGTACGTCACCTTGCCGCCCGCCAGGTTTGCTGACTCGCTCATGTGGAGATTGCTGATCGGCAAATTGCCCGCATAGGTATCGAGCGCCGCCGAGATCGGCGTCACCGCCGGAGCGCTCTTTCCATGTTCATAAAACAGCACCAATCCAATCGCCACGGCTACCAGGATCACCGCGGCCACCACCATGGGCAGCCAGTTGCGATCCTGTGCCGCCTCCGGACGAATCAGTTGTGGACCTGTGCTCACGAGCGCGATTGTACACCCGATTCTATTGGCCTCGTCGGCACTCTCCACGCTTCAAAAGCTTGGCGTACAAGCCTCCCGCGTGTCCCTGCCGCCCGCACTTGGCCCGCTCATCTGGGTCGCCATTCTTGTTTGCATCCGATGCACGCTTCGCGCGTCTATAGAGAATCCGTGCACGAAGGAATTCGAATACTTGCGAATCGAGTCCACCAAGTTTCAGAAATCTTCGTAATTCGGGGAAATTGAGCTTTAAGAAAAGGACCAGGCCCCAAAAGAACCAGGAAGAAGGAAACCAGAAACGTGATCGAGCCGTAAATCGAAGTGAAAGGCATTTGAAAGGCAGGCCCCCAATTCAGCCCTCCCGGAATCATGCAATCAGTTCGCCGCCGTCCTCTTGCGCCGCCTTCCTTCAATCCAAGCCAGCCGCAGAGCGAGCCTACCAGGGCCTTACCATCGCCGCCATGCTCCTGATTCTCGCCAGCCTTCTCCTCTAGAGGCTTCATGCCACGGTGGGCCGCCATTTGCCAGCGCGCAACCTGCAGGGCGAGATGCCCGGAAAATGCCGCCGGAATCCAAGACTTTCAACCGGGCGCTCATGAGCTCATGGCTAAAAGCTAATAGCTGCTTTTTTCGGCAAAGCTCGCCTTCTTTACCGACTGCCTGAAGTCGCCGCCCCGCATCTCGACTCGAACGCACATCTCTGCGAGGCGTGACCTCATCCGGTCCCCGATCCTGTCGCCCAGCGTTGCCTCGCGCCCCGCGCGCTCCGGATCGCTCAACCCTCCGCCCCCCGCCGGCAGGTCCGCATAATTTGTGGTGATGATTGTCGTCTGGCGATCGTTGTAGCGCGTGTTCAAGATCAGCGCCACAGTATCCCAAACCCATTCGTTCGGCTTTTGCGCGCCCAGGTCGTCGAGCACCAGCACTTCGGCGCCAAACACCGGCTTCAGCAGCTCGAGTTCCGTGGTCCGCACCTCGGGGTTGTAGCTGTTCTGGATGCTTTTCAGCAGCTCCCGATAATCGCAGAACAACCCCTTCGCGCCGCGTTCCCGCACCAGCCTCTGAAGCACGCCCACCGCCAGGTGCGTCTTGCCCACACCAATGGACCCGGTGAAGAGCAATCCCTTCCCGCCGGTGTCGACCGGATACTCGTCGACAAACCTCCGCGCGGTCATGAGCGCCTCGGCCAGCAAACGGTCGGCCCCGTGATAAATATGAAAAGTGTCCAGCGTGCAATCCTTGTACCGCGCAGGAATCTGCGCCGCCTGAATCCGCCGCTGCTCCCGTTCCGATTCCTGGCACCGGCATTCGCGGCTCACCCAATTCCCGGCGGTATCCATCGCCCGTACCAGACCCGTTCCCTCGCAAATCACGCATACCGTCATATCGTTTTTCCAGCCTAGCGCATTCGACCTCGCGCTCACTCGGTGCACACCGCGTGACCGAATGTGGAAAATCCGCGTCTCCTTCTGCTGGCGACTGGCAATGAGCCGCTCCGTGAATTCTTAATCCCCAATCCTTAATCCCAAATCCTTGATCCCTGGTCCCTAATCCCTGGTCACTGGTCCCTATCCTCTCGCTCTCCCTTTCTTAATTCGGTCACTTACCCGCGCCAAACCACCGGCCCGTCTGGTATATGAATTGGGAGGAGCAATCAAGTCCCCTTCGCTGCGCTCCAAAAGGATCTCCATGTATAAATCTTCGTCTCAGCCACGTTTCGGTGGCCGCGCATTCGCCGTTGCCATTCTCGCTTTCGCGTCGTTAGCCTCTCAGGCCCCCGCGCAAAGCGCTCCCGCCCCGTCCGCACAGCCCGTTGCGCCGGTTCGCCCCGTCACCACCGACTACTTCGGCGTCAGCGTCACCGATCCCTATCGCTACATGGAGAACCTCAGCGACCCCGATGTCGCCGCGTGGTTCAAATCGCAGGACTCGTACACGCGCGGCGTCCTCGCCAAGATCCCCGGCCGCGACGCTCTCCTCGCCCGCATTCAAGAACTAGATCGTTCCACTCCGGCCATCGTCACCGCCATCGTTGCCATGCCCGGCGGCCGCTACTTCTACCAGAAGACATTGCCCAGCGAGATCGTCCCCAAGCTCTATATCCGCGACGGCCTCGATGGAACCGAGCGCCTTCTGCTCGATCCTGACAAGTATCCCGCTCCGGCCGGATCGCACAACGCCATCAGCGACTACACGCCTTCATGGGATGGCAAGATGGTTGGCGTCGCCGTCTCTGCCGGCGGCTCTGAGGTTGGCACCATTCACATCCTCGACGTGGATACCGGCAAGGAGCTGCCTGAAACCATTGACCGTGTACGCTTCGGCGGGGTCGAATTCCTTCCTGACGGCCATGCCTTCACCTACAACCGGCTGCAAAAACTCGCGCCCGGCCAGCCGCTCACCGAATTTGAAGAGAAGAGCACGGTTTACCTGCATGTTCTCGGAACCCCCGTCGACAGTGACAAGCCCATCCTCGGATTTGGTGTTTCGCCGCAAGTGGACGTCACCGCCACCGACCTCCCGTTTGTCGTCCCCACATTTCGTTCCAAATGGGCCATCGGAATCTTGTTCCATGGCGTCCTGAACGAACACACCTACCTGAAGGCGCCTCTCGATTCACTCGGCAAACCCGACATTCCGTGGGAGAAGATCTGCGACACTTCCGATGACATCACTTCAATCGCCGTGCGCGGCAGCGATCTTTATCTCCTAAGCCATCTCGGAGCGCCGCACTATAAAGTGCTTCGCACCAGCCTCGACCATCCCGATGTTGCGCACGCGGCTACGGTCGTTCCTGAAAGTGACGCAGTCATCCACGGTATCGACACCGCCTCTGACGCTCTCTACGTGCAGCAGACCGCCGGCATGGTGGGCGAGTTGCTCCGGGTCGCCTACGCCGGCGGCTCACCGGAAAAAGTTCAACTCCCGTTTCAGGGCTCCGTCTCCATCGAATCTTCCGACGAGCGCATTCCCGGTGTCTTCGCCACCATGGCCTCCTGGGTGCGCTCTCCCCGAACCTACAACTACGATCCCCAAGCGCGCACGCTCACTGACACCAAGCTCCGTCCCGTCGGGCCCTATGGCGATCCCGAAGACATCGTCTCCGAAGAAGTCATGGTCAAGTCCTGGGACGGTGTGATGGTTCCCTTGTCCATCATGCACAAGCGCGGCATTCCGATGGACGGCTCCAACCCCACTCTTCTTTGGGGATACGGAGCCTACGGTATCAGCGAAGATCCCAGCTTCTCTCCCGTCCGGCTCGCCTGGCTGGAAAAAGGCGCCGTATTTGCGCTCGCGCATCCGCGCGGCGGAGGCGAGCTCGGAGAGGACTGGCACAAGGCCGGCCAAATGCTCACCAAGCCCAATACCTGGCGCGACTTCATCGCCTGCGGCGAGTACCTCATTGCCGCCAAATACACCAGCTCGGCAAAACTCGCCGGTCAGGGAGGCAGCGCCGGCGGCATCACCGTGGGCCGCGCCTTCACTGAGCGGCCCGATCTTTTTGCCGCCGCACTCGACGATGTCGGCATGTCCGATGCCGTGCGCTCCGAAAACATGCCCAACGGCCCGCCCAACATTCCAGAATTCGGGTCCGCGACAACGCAGTGGGGCTTTGAAGATCTGTACTCGATGGATTCTTATCGACATGTGCGCGATGGCGTCCATTATCCTGCCATCCTGCTCACCACCGGTTGGAACGATCCTCGCGTTGCGCCCTGGGAGCCGGGAAAGATGACTGCGCGCCTTCAGGCTGCCGCTGCAGG
>CAZVYV010000213.1:0-5639 GCA_964630985.1 uncultured Occallatibacter sp. | reverse complement strand
CGCGGCCGCCGCAAAATGCATCGCGACGTACATGCCGCGCGGGAAACGAGAAAACTATATGTTGTGGAGAGGATTTCAAAAACCGAAGCGCCTTGCGGTCGATGCGGAGACGCTTACCGACACTTACGGAAAGTTCAGCGCCCAGCCTTTTGAGCGCGGCTTCGGCACCACGATCGGCAACGCGTTGCGGCGCACACTGCTTAGCTCCATTGAGGGCGCAGCGGTCACTGCAGTCCGCATTGAAGGGGTGCTGCACGAGTTCCAGTCCATCACCGGTGTGGTTGAAGACGCCACCGACATTATTCTCAACCTCAAGCAGATTCCATTCAAGCTGCAAGGCGAGGGCCCCAAGGCGCTGTACCTGCGCGCCGACCAGCCAGGCCCGGTGACCAGCGGCATGATCGAGGCCGACAGCGATGTCGAAATCCTCGACAAGAACGTGTATATCGCGACTCTGTCGGAGAGCGGCAAGCTGGACATGGAGATGCGTCTCAAGCGCGGACGCGGCTATGTCTCGGCCGATAAGAATTTTGATGCCGACCTGGGGCTCGGCTTTATTCCCGTGGACTCAGTGCACTCGCCGGTGCGCCGCGTAAACTACGCGGTCGATGCCGCTCGCCTGGGCCAAATCACGGACTTCGACAAGCTGACTCTCGAAGTGTGGACCAACGGAGCCGTGCTGCCTGCCGATGCTATCGGCCTGGCTGCCAAGCTGCTGAAGGACCACATGAATATCTTCATTAACTTCGAAGAGGAAATCGAAGCGGAAGCCCGTGGCGATGAAGGCCGCGTCCTGCTGCGCAACGACAATCTCAACCGGTCCGTGGAGGAGCTTGAGCTCTCGGTTCGCAGTTACAACTGCCTGAAGAACGCCAATATTCAGACCATTGGTGAGCTCGTGCAGAAGACCGAAGCCGAGATGCTGAAGACCAAGAACTTCGGTCGCAAGAGCCTGAACGAGATCAAGGAAATCCTGGCTCAGATGGGCCTGTCGCTGGGCATGAAGATCGACGAGCAGGGCAATGCGGTTCCAGGACCGACCAGCATACCGCCGCAGACAGCACTGGCCGCGGGCTTTGGCCGCTTTGACGATGAAGAGGAGCCTCTGGATTCAGTGGATCTACAGCTGCCCACCGAAACGGAGAATTTCTAGGGACAAGCTTTCAGCCTTTAGCTCTTCTGCGCAGGTCGAGAGAATCAGGATCAAAGCAGGGAGCTGAAGGCTGGCAGCTAAGGCGGCAAGCCAAAACCGAAAGAGAGTTTTATCATGCGCCATCGCAATGCAGGTTTCAAACTCGGACGCAACACCAGCCATCGCCGCGCGCTTTTGCGGAACTTGGTCACGTCCGTTATCGTTGAGGATCGCGTGCAGACCACCTTGACCAAGGCCAAGGCGGTTCGTCCGCTCGTCGAAAAAATGATTACCCTGGGTAAGAAGGGCGACCTTCATGCGCGCCGTCAGGCACACGCCTTTCTTTGCACCGACGACGCCGTCAAGCGGCTTTTTGATGTCGTGGCTCCGCGCTACGGCGATCGTAATGGTGGCTATTTAAGAATTATTCGCACGGGCTTCCAACAGGGAGACGGCGCCGCCAAGGCGTTCATCGAATTGCTGGGCGCCGAAAAGCAGCTTGAAGTCAAGCGCCAGAAGCGTGAGGACCTCAAGGCCAAGAAGCGCGCCGAACTCGAGAAACAGCTCGAAGACCAGAAAAAGGACGGGGATGAACCCGAGGGCGGCGAAAAGGCTGCATAAGCCTGGGTCATCCTTTATGTTTTGAGGAAAAAACAAGCGGGCATATCTCAACTGAGGTATGCCCGCTTGCTTTTGCGATCTGCTTACTGACGATTACGAGCGGAGTATTGCTGATCTGCTTTTCTCTTCAATCGCTTCCCTTGCGACGGTCTTGCGCAGGACTTCGATATCATCGAGATCTACTTCCAGGGAGAAGCTCTGCTTGGTTGCAGCGAGGGTGATGACGACTTTGCATTGATGGCGGAGTTCGGTCACGATCCCCTCCACGCCTTCGAATACGCCGCGATTAACGCGCACAACTTCTCCGATGGAAACTGTGGGATGGGGGCGCAAGATGCATCCACCGGCCAGGCCTGTGCGGATTCTCTCGATTTCCAGGGCACTGACGGTCTCGCCGACACCGCTTCCGAGCAGTCTTAGAACGCCTGGCGCGCTCACGACCGAAATCCGCGCGTCGCTCGCAAAGCGGACAAAAATATATCCGGTAAAGAGAGGGCGCTCCAGATCGACTACCCGATCAGTCCATTTGGAACGCACTGAGTAAAGCGGGAGGTAGTGTTCCAGGGAGCGGGCCAACAAGTGTTGCGCGACACGCTTTTCGTGGTTCGCGACGACATGGAGAACACGCCAAGGGCTATCGAACATCGCACGCTCCGATGAATACTTCGCAGATCAGGAAAAGCTTCAAAGGTTCCATTCACTCTGCCGGCTGCGCCGTGCTCGTTGGTTTATCGATGTGCTCTCAACCGCAAAGACTAGCGCTCGTGCAAATGTATTCAGCAGCATCGGAAACGATTTTGCCTGGGCGACAGTGCAAGTATATCCCAAAACCTCCTGTAGATCGTTCCCAGCCAAAGGCAAGCCACTAACAGGGAATCGGAAGCTGGCGGCAGCGCGAGTCCCGCCACGCGCTGAATCGCTAAGATTGGCGTCAAGACACAATCCGGCGAACGCACCGCCAAGTGGCACTTCGTGAGCGATCGCTGATTTAGTTGAAAGGGATTAGGCGCGAGACCCCGCAGGACGCGAGGCCCGAAAGGCGCAGGAGAGAAATTAAGATTCGTTTAATCTATCTGAAAAATTCAGCATACCAATTGAACGGCAAATCTCGCCGTGATTGAATGCGTGTTCGATCGCATGAAAAGTCAATTTGTTCCGATCACGACGCGCGGGCGCTCGTCATGTGCCGTAATACGCTTGAGGAGGTGGACGCTTGGGCTGTAATCCGGAACAAGCTCCTTGAGTGCGATCACCAAGCGTCCCGCGTCCCGAGTCTCGCAGATTTCGTGCAGCCCATCGAGCCACGTCCGCATGTCTTGCTCAGGAACGCCATTGCCGACAAAGATTCGGATCTTGTCATGCTTCGACGGTACCGTGTCTTCGAGCATCGTGGTGAGCTCTTCCGAGATTTTTTCACCTGGCCGCGTGCCGGTGAATTCGATCTTGATATCTTCCTCGGGGCGGAGGCCCGACAAGAGAATCAGGTGCCTTGCAAGATCGACAATCTTTACGGGTTGCCCCATGTCGAGAACACAGATCTGGCCACCTTCGGCTATCGCCAAAGATTGGAGCACAAGCTGGCAAGCTTCGGGAATGGTCATGAAGAAGCGGCGCATCTCAGAATGCGTGACCGTGACGGGACCTCCCGCTGCGATCTGTTTTTTGAAGATCGGAATCACGCTGCCGTTCGAACCAAGCACATTGCCGAAACGGACGGCCACGAATTTTGTGCGGCCATTCTGCAGTGCCATCAGGATCAGTTCGGCGATTCGCTTGGTCGCGCCCATCACATTTGTCGGCCGTACTGCCTTGTCTGACGAAATCAGCAGAAAGTCTTCGACGCCGTGCTCTGCGGCCGCGGCGGCCACATTGTAGCTGCCGAAAATGTTATTTTCGATGGCCTCAAACACGTGAGTTTCCATCAGCGGAACGTGTTTGTAGGCTGCAGCATGATAAACCACGTCCGGTTTGTAGAGCTGGAAGATTTCGCTCAGGCGGTCGCGATTCTGAATGCTTCCAATCTCAGGGTAAAAAGGAACGTGTGGAAAGGACTGATGCATTTCGCGATCGATTTCGAAGAGAGCAGATTCCGCAATCTCGAATCCGACGATTCCGGCAGGATGGAAGCGCGCAATCTGGCGGCATAGCTCGAATCCGATCGATCCCGCCGCGCCTGTAACAAGGACAACCTTGCCTTCCAATGTGCTCCTGATCGAGCCTTCTTCCAGGTGCACCGGGGTGCGCCCCAACAAATCTTCAACTGCAACTTCGCGAATCTGGCCGGCCAAACCGCGCCCTTCAATTACCTCCTCCAATCCAGGCACAGTCTTGAATTCGGCGCCAGCGGTTTGACATAACTCCAAAATCCTCGTCATCTCAACGCCAGTCGCAGACGGAATGGCGATCAGCACGGCAGCGATTCTGTGCCGCGCAACAACGGCGCCGATCGTGTCGCCGATTCCAAGCACCGGCACGCCTGCGATGCGCAGGCCAACCTTGTTGGAATCATCGTCAATGAAGCCGCAAACCCGATAAGCGAGTCTTGAGTTGTTGCGAATTTCCCTCAGAAGCGTATTACCCGCGTCGCCCGCGCCGTAGATCAGAGTTCTTTTAAGCGGGGCCTTATTGCCGCGATATTGTGAGCTGAACCTCGACGTTGCCCGAGCCAGAAATCGAAGAGCGCACGTCCCGAAGAAACAGACCATCAAATCGAGAACGTAGAGGGATCGCGGAAACCCCGGAGGCGCCAGCCAGAGAATGAAGAAGAAGCCAATGATCGAGGCGATGATGTTTGCAACTGAGATCCGGACCAGATCGATCGCGGACACATAACGCCAAAAGCCCCGATCCAGCTTCGCCACGTAGAACACGATGATCTTTGTTGGCAGCCATATCGCGAGTGCATATGGAAGATAACGGAGATAGAATGCCGGCACACTGAAATCGAACCTAAGCAAAAACGCCGCAACGGCCGAGGCCGCAAAGATCCCGGTCTGCGTTGCCCAGATGAGAATCCGGCGCACAGCGATGTTCCGAATGAGAAATCCCGTTTCCTTTTTCATGTTCAATTACTCACTTTCGGAAACACGCAGCTCGGGAAGGGGATCCAGTAATGCAATTCACAGCCAGACTCTGATGATTTGCCAATTGAGTCAGTCCTGAGAAACAAGCCGCGCCGAAGGCGGCTCCCGGCCCGCTTCGAATCGAAGTGTCAGATAAACGAGCGGGATGACAGCCACCGCAACGAATACGGGTCCGGCTTTGGAAAAACGACATGCAGCCCACGCCAACGGAAACAGCCATCCTACGTTGATTGCAGCGACAGCCAAGGTAACATTCGAGTGACTTCCAAAGGCCTTTGCGGCATGTTGATATGCGTGGCTGCGATGAGCTTCGTACCAGCGCGCGCGAGAGAGCATTCGACGCGACAGAGTTACGGTGGCGTCCACAAAAAATGCGGCCAGAAGGATCAGCCAGGGCCAAACGAGTGCGCGGCTTGTTCTCGAAAAAAAGAGCGCGAGTGTGCCCAGCGTGAAGCCGAGGAATCCACTTCCGACGTCGCCCATGAAGATCTTGGCGGGCGGCCAGTTCCAAACCAGAAAGCCGAGACTCGCTGCACAGAGCATTAACGAAAGCTGCACGCTGCTGACCGATCCATCGCGGAGCAGCAGGACTGCGCCGAGTCCGCTCACACAGACGGCTTCCATGCCGGCCAATCCGTCAATGCCGTCCATGAAGTTAAAAAGGTTTGTAAGCCAGACTAATGCAACGAATGCGGCACACCTGCGAACCCAGCCCGAAAGATCGCTGCCGCCGCCGAACTGTGCAGGCCGCATTGCATCGAGACACCAAACAGCCCATGCGGCGGCGAGTGAGTGAACCACGA
>CAZVYV010000212.1:0-5665 GCA_964630985.1 uncultured Occallatibacter sp. | reverse complement strand
GCCGATTCGATCTGCTGAGCGGTCGGCGCGTTGGGTTGTGACAGGATAGCCTTTGCGTTCGCCACGGCGCCCGCCGCCGAACTGGAGTGACTCTGCTTCGCCCAGGCTACCGATGCGAGTACGATGATGCCGCCCAATTTGGGATGGCTTGCAAACAGAGATTTCACGAGGGAGGGATCTTCGGCGATGTAGCAGGCAAGTCCGGTCGCGCTTACAAGGATGGCGTGAGTGAATAGGCTCTTGCTGCGAACCCATGCGGCAATACTCTGGCCGAGTTGGGACAGGATGGTCATGCGGACTCGATTGGATTCCTGATGCCGTCAAGGGCAGATACGCGCTGTTCCAGAGCCTCGACATAATTCCAGAGGCGCTGCATATCAGTGGCGAGGGATTCGACCGATGGCGGATCGTTAGTGCCTGTATTGATGGGGCCGGGTGGCGGCGGGAACGGGTTGCCGGTGGGATCAGGCGGTGGATTAGGAACATCCTGTGGAGTCACTTCAGGTTCGTCGCTCATGATCGCTCCTTACTGCGCCTGCTTTGGATCATAGGTGGGGGGCAGGTCCGCATCCGCTGGCTTATCTGGCTTTGATTGTATGCCCGAACTCGTCCCTGCATCAACACTTTTCGCGACTGGCCATGAAGGAAATAACTGATGCATTGTCTGTTTCGCCCATCCACCAAACACTCCCCATAGACAAAGAAGAATAAAGATCGCGCCTATGAGTTTGATTGCCCGCATACCGAATTTCTCAAACAATGCGAGGATCATTTTGGCTACCGAAAGCAGTTCATCTTGCCGTCGATTATTGTAGTCCAATTTTGTGTTGGTATCTGCAATATGGGAAATGATCGAGGGCTGTCCGCCTACGCCGCGATAGAAAGCATCGTCGAGATTTTTTACCAGTGGCTCCATTGCATCGACCCGCCATTCCAGCTTCCCTACTCGATGCTCCACAGTGCCAGAATGCTCAATTTGATCCGGCTTCACCTGGTTGTCGGCCATCCAAGGCTACCTCATTTGATGCTATCCGCTCCGGTCCCAGTTGGTTATGGGCGCGATTACTGCACTTTAAGAGCGGTATTACATGATAAAATCAGGGTGTCGGTGTTACTAGCACCGGCGATACTATGCACACCGGAACGGAGGCTCCGATGCCACCCCTTGAACCATCCTATCGTGAAATCCCTTTGACGCATGGCCAAGTTGCCATTGTCGATACCGCCGATTACGAAGAGCTTTCCAAAGAGCAGTGGTATGCCAAACTGGACAAAAAGAACAACTGCTTTTATGCCGCATCTAGGCGTGGGAAAAGCCGAGTGTTCATGCACAGGAAGATTCTTGGACTTGCAAATGGAGACCCAAGGCAAGGCGATCATCGACTGCACAATACGTTGGATAATCGGCGGTTTGTCAATGGTGAGGTTAACCTCAGAATTGCCTCTCGTTCTGAAAATCTGTGCAATAGAGGGGTTCAGTCGAACAATCAATCTGGATATAAGAACGTTCGCTGGGACAAAAGGGATCGAAAGTGGTATGTGAGAGTCTATCGCCTTGGCAAGGTTTACGGGCCATATTTGTTTAAGCATCTCCCTGATGCCCTTCAAGCCGCCGTTTTGGTCCGTTTTCTTGTCCACGGCGAGTTCTCTTATTCGTGACTCCCACTTGCTGAGCGGTTACTGCGTTAAAGCCATCCCATACATGACCATCGCATTGCCTGGAGAACCGCCCAGCACGGTTGCAATCGTCGCGGTTCCAGAGCAAGTAGCCGTCCCGTTGCCGGCGGTCGCCGATGTGGGCGCGGCCGTCGCGCTATTGCCTCGAGCCGTGATAACCAGAGCCGTACCCCCTGCGATGGTGTTGGTCCCGGTCAAGGCCACCGTGGCTGTCGCCGTACTCGAATCGTTGAAGCTGGTCAACGTGCACGTCTGTCCTGTCGTACCGGTCGCTGTGATGCCGCTGGTATAGGTACCGCTGACCACTCCCGTCGCTTTGTACCGGACCTGCAACGAGATAATCTGCGCAAGGCTGGTGCTGATTGTTACAGGCGGTAAGCCGATTCCGGTCAGTCCCGTTGTGTCGGTGATTGCCGTGGTGCCCCCGAGTGTAAATGGAGGGACCGAAGCGAATACCGCAGTTTGCGCCCCCACAGAACATCCGTAGTAGGCGCAAAGCGCAGTCAGGTCCAGTGGATAGGTGCCGACCGCGTTTGCCGCGTTATTCGGAGCAGAGAGGGTGACGTTGCCGCTGCTTTTCCAGATGTTGGTGGAATTCAGGCTCCATGCGAAGTTCTGAATAGGCTCAGCAGCAGATGCAGCGTACACCCCAAACTGAGGGCGCACTTTGATCGAGGAAGACTGAATACCAAAGTAGTTGGCTGGGATGGTATAAGTCGTGTTGAATGGGACGAATGTTCCACCCGCGTCTGTCGATTGGTTGGAGCAATAGAGCGACAAGGTTCCACCAGCCGTGCCCGCGCCGGGGTTTGTCGTGCTGGAAACGACCACTTGGCTAGCAGGGGTTGCGGTTACGGTCCATGGTCCACCGTTGTATCCTGACGTACTGTTGCCTTGGGTCTGCACCAACTGGCCTACGGTATAGAGTGGCGGGGTACCTGAGATGGTGAAAATCAGGCTTGTGGGTGTACTGCTTACTGCTGTGACTGAAGACGACAGGATGGTTGAGTCGGCAGCTTCAGCGCAAATTAGATCACCCGTGGTGGACTTGACGGTCGGAATCGAAGTGTTGCCGGTAATAGGGAGCCCGTTGACCGAGATCCCCCCGTTCACATTCAGCCACCCCGTCGCATTGACGATAGGCGGTGCAACGCCTGGAGTCGCAGTCGAATCGATGAATGTGTTCAGGTTGCCGCTATAAGGAGTAATCTGGCCCGTGTAGGAGTTGGCCGGGACGTTCAGCACAAGTCCCTCTGTGCCGGGGCCTCCCACCACTGTCGCGATTGTTGCCGTGCCCGAGCAGGTTGCTGTGCCGTTGCCGAGAGTAGCGGAGGTTGGAGCGGAAGTCGCCCCGGTCCCCATTGAAGTAATCACTAAGGCAGTTCCAGACGCAATCGTGTTTGAGCCGGTCAGAGCTACAGTTGCTGTTGCCGTCGAACCGTTATTGAAGTTCGTCAGGGTGCAGGTCTGGGTAGATGAGCCGGTGATCGAGCCACCAGACGTGTAGGTTCCCGAACCGACCAAAGCCGGATTGCTCCGGTAGATGTTGTAACTGTTTGCTCCCGGAACACTGTTGTAAATGCCGCTCACTGTATTGGTCGAGCTTACAGTCGAAGCGCAGTTTGCGCCCGTATTGAACTCCGTGCTTGGAGTGGTTTCCTGCGATGCGCCATTGAGCGCGGTCACCTTGTAGTAGTAGGTCGTCGAACCTGATGTCGCGCAGGAAAAACTTTGGATATTGCTTGGCGCGGTCAGTTGCGGAATATTGACATAGCCGCCCAGCACACGCATCGTACCGGGAATATCCTGCCGGAATAGATCCAGAGCCATTGAATCATTTCCTGCAAGAATATTTATCCCCTGCTGTGGTTGCCATCCTCCGCCCTGAACGCCGTTAGGCGAATCGATCTGGGCGACCACGACCTGATAGGAAGGCCCGACTCCAGGTTGCGGCACCTTGACATTTTGTGTGGTGATACCGGAGCAATTGGTGCAGCGGAACACGGTATTGAGACTGCTGGGGTTAGTAAGGTCGATGGTCGGATTACCCACAACCGGTTCCGAAAGTGATCCGGATGTACCCCACTGAAAGTCGTTGAACAGCGCCCCCATTCCATTGCCGCTCAACCACACCATATCGCTGGTGATCGTTCCGCCACTAGTGGTCACAGTTGTAGAACATCCAGACCCGCTCACCCAGGTCCAACTCGTTGGTTCGGTTGAATATCCACCACCGCCACTGAGAATCTTGAAGTGGTTGAAGAATCCCCCGCCGCCTGAAACAAACATCGTGAGCAACGCGCCCTGTCCGCCCCCGCCCACTCCAGCCAGTACGCAGGAGCCGCCGCTTGAATTAAGCGTCCCGCCGCTCACGTAAGTGGGCAAACCGATTACTCTGGGGACAGAGGCGCTGGGTGCGTAATTCCCGTGCTCGATAGACAGCGTTCCTCCGTAATTCCCGCAGCATGGGTTAGCAAATGCCTCATAAAGCATCGACGTTCCGGGGATGGCATCCCCAGGCCCAATTCCTTGAGGAGCATAAACGCGGGCTTGGCCATCTGTTTCTTCGCTGAACCGCGCAATTTCTAAATGAGCGCCGTTGGCGAGTAGAAAATCGACGCCGTTTTGCAGAGCCTCTATAGTCCCCGAAACATGCCACTGATTCGCGTTAATCATGGCAACGCACGAACCGCTGAAATAACAGCCGTTTGTTCCGGATATTGTCCAGTCCACAGGCTGCGATGCTTCGGAACCGAAGGCGATATCCGCATTCATCACATGGATATTCTGGAATTGATTGCGATCATTTTGAAACGCGACTCCATCCGCGTGAATTCCCCATTGCACCGTAGAAGTGGAGATGTACGAGTTCCCAGGCAACGCGCCAAAAGTGGCCACGTTCCCTATCCAGATATTCGAAAACACATTCATTGAATCGGGATAGACTCCAGCACCGCTTGCGTCCGTAGGGTTGATGGCCGCGTAGGGCTTGGTGCTGGGCTGATCGCTCCCCATGATGTTTAAGTTGCTGATCGTGCAGCCTTCGCAGTTCTGAACCTGAATAATATTCTGCTTGGGCATGTACCCGCTGTCTGTTCCGTTCACCACTCCGTAAGGCGCCGCGAAGGTCAACGTAGTCAAGGTAGACGTATTAGGGTTGGTAATCAAGAAAGTCCCGCTCAGCAGGGGCTGATTGACTGTGCCCTGCACATTCACGAGACACTCGGCCTGAGTATTGTGGCAGTATCCAGTAGAGAATGGATGCCCTGCCAGATCGGTGAGCGTCACCACGCCTCCCGAAACGGACAGAGTAACGGGGTCGGCTGCACCAGCCCAAATGATCGTTGTCCCGTTTGCCGCGCCTGCTGCCAATCCCGAATTTATTCCGGAGGACAGCCCGCAGCCTTCAATCTGCGTTCCACGGCTTCCGGTGATGACCAGCGGCACGGTGGTGATGATCGGCTTGCACCCGAGAGACAGCCCACCTTTAGACGATGCCAGCGGGATTGTGTTCACCAGAGCATTGAAGGCCGCTCCGTCGTCCGTGCCGAGGATCATCGTTGCCCCGGTCGTGTTAATGCCTGAGTAGGTTCCCGTCAAGGTGGCCGTGGTCGCGTTGGTAACTGTTAACGCTCCGGTATACGCACGATTCGATGTGCCGAGAACGGTAATGTTGATTGCGAGTCCGGTCCCCGTCGATGGGAGAATTGCTACGCAGGAAACGCCGTTTGCAACGGAGTAGTTTTGGCCGTTGTTCTCAAGAGCAACGATGCTTGGCACCCCGCCGCTTTCCTGGACCACATAGGCAATACCGCCCGACGCGCCGCTTTGGGTGATATTGCAGCGGTCACCCAGGTTCCATCCAGTTCCGGCTGTACTGATTGGGAGCGCCCCTTGTGCCGCTGGACTGCTAACGAACGTCGTGTTGACGCCAGTCTTTGGATAGATGATGGCGATCCGCGAGTTATCAGCGCTCGTGAAGTTGGCG
>CAZVYV010000211.1:0-5694 GCA_964630985.1 uncultured Occallatibacter sp. | reverse complement strand
CGCACCCTGCAGGAGATCGGGCAGGCAGATGCCACCCTCAGCTCAGCCATTGAGACGCTGCTCGACTGGCGCGACAACAACTGGCGCGAGATTGAAGACCTGACCGTGAAGATGCTCGGCGACCGCGATCGCTGGATGCACGAATTCGTTTTCGAGGGCGAACAGGACTTCGACCGCCTGCGTTTGCGCCTCGAGTCTCCCTTCTTGCATGCCGACGGCGAGACCACTCCAATCCGATACACCGACGCGGAGTGGAAGATCGTTCGCGCTTGTTTCACTCTTCTGCGCCGCGCCGCTGCCGAGCTTCGCGTTGTGTTTGCCGAGGCCGCAGCAGCTGACTTTACTGAGGTCGCGCAAATCGCGCTCAACGTCCTCAAAGGCGAAGATGAATTTCCCATCGACGCTGCACAGGCCGTTGCTGATGGAATCCGCCACCTCCTCGTCGACGAATTCCAGGACACCAGCCGCCGTCAGCATGAATTGCTCCGCCGCCTCATTGCCGCGTGGTCCGATCGCGAGGGCCGCACCTGCTTCGTCGTCGGCGACCCCATGCAATCCATCTACGGCTTCCGCGAGGCCGATGCGGAATTGTTTCCGCGCGTCGAAGAACTCGGCTTCGCAATCCCCGGCGATCTGCCTTTCCTCTTCGATTCCGTCCATCTCACCGCAAACTTCCGCAGCGAGGCATCGCTTGTTGCGAGTATCAATGAAACCTTCGCTCCGGTCTTCGCCGCCTCAAGCACCAGCGGAGTCGTCTTTGCCGCTTCGCAACCCGCACGCGCCACCTCGGTGCCATCCGGTCCTCATCTCGTCGCCGCGCCTGCGCCTCGCATGCAACTTCATTGCGCGTTCATTCCAGACTCGCCTCGCAGCGCGGATCCGGATCGAAAAAAGGAAGTCGCCGAACAGCGCGAAGCTGCGGAACAAGAACAAATCGATGAAATCGTCGAGATCGTCCGCGCTCACCTGTCCCAAATCGAAGCGGCCCGCGCCGCAAACGAAAAAGACCAGGGCAACGACAAGAAAGAGAAGTATCGCGTCGCCGTCCTTGCCCGGGCGCGCAAATCGCTTGTGCCTATCGCCGCCGCCCTGCGCAAGGCTTCGATCCCCTTTCGTGCCGTCGACCTCGAAGCACTCAAGGACCGCCCCGAAATCACCGACGTTCTTTCCCTTGCGCGCGCTCTCTTCAATCCACACGATCGCGTCGCGTGGCTGGGAGTTCTCCGCGCTCCATGGTGTGGTCTCTCCCTCGCCGATCTGCATACCCTCACGAGCGCCGACTCACGCGAGCTTCTCGCTCGTCCAGTGCCTGAGCTCGCCGTCGAGCGCGTGCATCTCATCAGCTCCGAGGGCAGGCTCGCGGTTGATCGCGTTCTGCGTGCGATGGCGACTGCAGGGCGCCGCCATGCCTCGCAACTTGCGTCCTCACTCGGCACTTGGCTTGAACGTGTCTGGTTGCAACTCGGCGGCGCGCAGTGCGTCGATACCGAGGCTCGCGCCAATCTCGATCTTCTTTGGAAAAGCCTCGACTCTCTCCCGCAGGGCGAGCCCGATCTTCTCGGCTCGACGCTCGCTTCGGTCCTCGACGATCTCAAAGCGCAGCCTGATCCTGCTGCCGGCAGCGATTGCGGCGTCCAGCTCATGACGATTCATGGCGCTAAGGGCCTCGAGTTTGAAGTCGTAATCGTTCCAGACCTCCAGGTTTCCCCGGGCCGCCATGCTCCCGGCATGCTTTCCTGGCTCGAGCGCGGCCTACCGCCCGATTTCGTCTCTGACGATTCCGAAACCTCCGAAGCGATCACCGAATTCCTCATCGCCCCGTTCGGACAAAAAGGAGCCGATAGCGGAAAAGCCAAAAAGTGGGTTGATCGCCAGCGCCACGAACGTGAATTGCACGAAGCCTGCCGTCTCCTCTACGTCGCCGCCACGCGCGCTCGCGAAGAGCTGCATTTTTTCGCGCGCCCTTCCTACAAATCCATGAACGGCGCGCCCTCGGAAGTCGTCGAGCCGCGCGAAAGTCTGCTTCGGACCGCGTGGCCTGCGTGGCAAACCGAGATTCAGCGCCGCTTTGAGGAATGGCGCGCCGGCTTCGCATCCGTCACAGAGCCCACGACGCTCGATTCGGTAGCGGCCTCGGGCTCTGGCAATCTGCTTCAGTTTGAATCTGCAGCGGACGAGCCCACTCTCGTTCGCCGCCTCCCGCCCGAATTCTCCGCCGCACCTGCTCCGCCCGCTCCCGCCACCGATGAGCCGTTTGTCGGCGCCGGACGCCTCTACGAGCGCCATGAAGGTGGCTTGCTCTCACGCGCCCTCGGCAAAGCCGTTCATGCCATCTTCCAGCAGTTGGCGCAGCACCTTGCCACAGAAACGCGCGAGGCCGCACTTGCCGCGCTCGCTCAGCAGCAGCCTCGCATTGCCGCATCCATCCGAGCCACAGGCATCGATTCCGCCAAAGCCGCTCGCATGGCTGTGCAGGCTTTAGAAATCGTGCATCATGCGGCGAACGATCCCATCGCCCAGTGGATTCTCGCGCCGCACGCAGACGCCGCGAATGAGATTCGTTGGACTGGCGTTGTGGCAGGTAGCCTGCGTACGGTGCAGGTAGATCGCGTCTTCCGCGCCGGACCCCAGCCGCAAATTGCCGCAGCAGCGCCCAATGAGGAAACCTGGTGGATCATTGACTATAAGACAGCCCACGCGGACGGCCTCGACCCCGCTGCCTTACTGCCTGAACTGCGCCAGCAATTTGCTCCACAGATCGAGGCCTACGCAGCCGTCCTCCGCAACTTGCGCGGCTCCGGCATCCAACTCTGCGGCGGCCTCTATTATCCGCGTATGGCTCTCTTCGACTGGTGGCCGCTGTAATTCTGCGTGGCTTGCGGCACTCTTGCTTCAATCTCTAATCGGCTTCGTCTACGCCTTGCACAGCTCTTCGGCAAACACGTCGCGGTGCGCCATGATGAACTGCTCGGCATTGCGCAGCAGCAGCGCATAGGCCGTCACCGCCCCGGCGGCAAGTGGGACGAAGATCCACGCGCCCAGCCAGGGATTGCCGAAGTACCGGCTCAGCAGCGTCACCGGAAACTGCAATGCCATGCTTCCAAAAAGGACCAGCAAGATCAAGAGCCCACTGGTGCGGTTGGTTGGCGTCGTTTGCCTTCCCCGCATTTGGCCAGGAATAAAGCGGCGTGGCGCCTGAATCGAGCGCATGGTTCCCAAGGCCAGGTTTGCAGCAATCACAAAAATCGTCCAAAGCCCCGTCGAGATTTGCGTCGCCAGAGGAATCGGTGTCCGCGCCAGAAGCGAAACCAGTAACCACGCCAGCCCCGCTTCGGCAACGATCATGATTAGGCTCATCAGGTTCTTGGCTACAATCACATCGCGCAAGCGAACCGGCGCCAGCAGATAGATCTGTACGCCCAGCCCGTCCGCGCCAAAAACGTTGTAGAGCCCGGCCAGAACCCCGAACAAAACGTACGCAATCGCCCCTGGAAGAAAGTATGTCGACTGTCCTGCGAACATCGTCCTGTTTAGAATCACGACGAAAAACAGCGGAGTCAGCATGGCGATGATCTGCGCTCCATTGCCGCGAAGTATGAGCCATTCCTTAAGCAGGCACGCCGCCACAATGGGCGCAAAGGCCGACGGGGCAGCTTGCGCATGCGTCGCAGCGAGGTTGGCCCGTTGCACAATCGCCCGTCTACGATGACCCGCGCTCGGCTTGGCGCGGCCGCCCGGACTATCACTGAGATATTCGCCGAGAAATTGCTTGCGCATCCGAACCGCGAACACCGCCGCGAAAAGCGCGGCGCTTGCCGCAAGCGCCGCAAAGTTCGCAAACGCCGCAAACGGATGGCCGCGTTCGAGAATTGAATTGGCCGCGAATCCGGGCGGCAGCCAGCGCAGGCCTGTGCCTGACCCGCGCACCAGGCTCAGAATCAGGCTGGTTCGGCCGCCATAGGCGTGCGCCGGACCGCGTTGATAATTCAGAAACTGAAATCCAACCGCGGAAAACGCCATCAGCGCGCTGAAGAGCTCGCGGAAGCGGCGGTTCGCAAGCCATCGCTCGAACCATGCGCCAATCATACGCAACAGAAAGATGTTCGCCAGCGCGTAGACCGCGAGAACCACCACGGCAGGAAGTGTAAGCGCGCTGTCCGCCACGCCGATTCCAACTGCCGCAGCGAGCAGAGCCAGGCAGCCCACAATGGTGCTTGGCGTCAGCAGTCCGATGAAAATTCGCAAAATCAGGTAACGCCCGAAACGCAGAGGAAAGCGAATCAGCGATGATGGATCGAAACTGGAAAGTGCCGCGGCGGCATTCTGGCCATTGATGCTCACGAATAGCCAAAGAAGCATGATGCCGGCGAGCAATGACGCCAGGCGCTGCGGATGACCGTTTGCGATCGCGGCCCATGCCAGAAATCCGCTGCCGGCCACAGGGCCAACGACCATCAGGGCAAGGAACGGCCAGACAATGATGCGCGCCACAATGGCGAGCGCGAAGCCGGCGGCCTGGCCCCTTCCGGTGCCGCGCCGGCGAAACGTACTGTTCACGAAGATGCGCCAGCGCAGCCACGCCACTGCGAGCAGTTGCGCGCGCACCGGAATGTCTCGTGCAAACTGAGGCGCCTTCCCTGCGTCTAGCTCAGCCATGAAAGCTCCTGCTCGGGCGCTGTTTCCGCAGGACTCCCCTCACGGTCGGTCCCGACAATCTCAAGGAAAATTTCCTCCAAGCTGCGCTTCCGTTCGTTCGCAGGCGCGTTCCCTTCACCCTGTTCCGCGCGTTCGCGGCGGTCGACGCCCGCTCGCAACTCCTCCAGTGATCCCTGTGCGACCAACTGCCCACGATGGATGATCGCCACATGCGTGCAAAGCCTCTCCACAATCTCCAGCACGTGCGAGGTGAGAAAAATGGTTGCGCCGCGCGCGATCATACCCTGCAGCATCGCCTTCAGCGTGCCTGCGGCTACGGCGTCCACGCCTTCAAACGGCTCGTCGAGAAAAAGGACTTTTGGCCCATGGATTACCGCCGCGGCCAGCGCCAGTTTCTTTTGCATCCCGTGGGAGAAGTCTGTGATCAACTTCTTCTGCTCGTCGGCCAAGTGCATGAAGTCCAGTAATTCCTGCGTCCGTTGAACGGTGGTGGCGCGGTCGAGCCCGTACATTCTCCCTACGAACCGCAGATATTCCTCAGCCGTCAGGCGACCAAAGAGGGCCATCCCCTCCGGCACTACGCCGATTTGTCTTTTTATTTCGGCCGAATTTTGCGTCAGATCTTCGCCAAGAATGCGAATTGTTCCTGATGTCGGCGCCAGCAGGCCGGTCAGCATTTTAATGGTGGTCGACTTGCCGGCACCATTGGGGCCGAGAAAGCCGAAAAACTGGCCTGCACCTACGCGCAGATTCACATCTTGAACCGCGGTGAAGTCGCCGAAGCGACGGGTCAGCGCTGAAGTATCGATGGCGGGTGTTGTCATGGCTCTTTCTCGACTTCAGACCACAAAATACGCTGCGGGCTTCGCTGGCATTTAAATCTCCAGGATCTGCGCTGCGGGTTTATTTCGATGGTTCTGCACAGGCGCCTCACACGCAGCAAATTGTTTTTTCGGTATTCTGTATGCGAACGCTTGTCAATCTGTCGAACTTGCAAACGAGGAGTTTCCCCATGGCTAAGTCCGTCAAGAAATCAGG
>CAZVYV010000210.1:0-5717 GCA_964630985.1 uncultured Occallatibacter sp. | reverse complement strand
GTCCTATTTTAGCTAAATTTAAGGGGCCAAAACAACCTTGATGGTGGCAACAAGAGATAAACAAAGCATATGAAAAAAACAATAATTGGCATTGGTCTAGCTACACTATGCGCTGGATGCAATCTTGAAACTTCAACCTCTATTAAAGTGCAAATGCCCAATGGGGCTATTGTGACTTATAGTTCTCCAAAGGATGTTACTCTTGAGGGATTGAATGTTAGTGTGAATCCTACTAATGGAGTAGTCACTGCAAGTGTAAAGAAGTGGGGTTCTTCTAATAATCCTCAAGTCCTTAATTCCGCAGGACAACAGGATGTAGCAGTCATTAATGCTGCTTCTGCTGCCGTTAATAGTGGAGTTCAAGCTGGTATGGCTGCGGCCGCGACTGGTGGTACTTCTTTGGCTACAAAAGCTGTAAAATGAACTTTGGATTCCAAACAAAGAACTTCAAGGTTGCGTCTTTGGATGGGCGTAACTTTGTCCTCTTAGAGGATGTTTTATACTACTCTAAATCTAAAGTTGTATATATTCTTCCTGCTGGAATGACAACTGATGGTGCCAGTACACCTTCAGCTATTTGGCTTAACTTTCCTCCTTTTGGATCTTATTGGCAAGCTGCTGTTCTTCATGATGCTGCTTATCGAGATACGCTGATGGTTCAAGAAAATGGTGACAAACAGTTTGCAGCTTTAACAGAAGAACAAGCCAATAGTTTATTGTTGGAAGCAATGGAATTGGCAGGAACGCATGAGTTTACTCGTACTGCTATTTATGAAGGAGTTTGTTTAGGTGGCCTTTCTTCATTTGAAATGGATAGAAAACAAGGAAGAGCAGCTTTCATGGTTGACTTAAACACCTTGTCATAACCTTATGAGACTCATCAACTTCAGGCGCCGGAGTGGTTTGTCCTTGTTTACACTTGTGTACACAATGTTGGTGAGTCTCACCTTTTTGTCTAATGCGCAAATAAACAATAAATTGTTCTATGGGTATATTACGGTGTATGGAACAATTTATGCAGATCAATTTAATGGAGATGGTAGTTCAATCACTAACATACAAGCCTCCTATGTTGAAGGCATTCTTACACCATTGCAATTACCGTCTACCATTATTTATCAATTTGAAACTAACGTTGTTTTGGGAGGAGTAGTTCTTACTAGTTCTAATGTTATAGGCAATATAGTTGGAAACTTGTTAGGCAATGTTACAGGTAATGTTACAGGTAATGTTGATGGCGCTTTAACTGGAACTGTAACTGACACGAACAGTTCTACATTTAATAATGTGAGTGTCAACAATCTTACAGTGGTAGATTCAATAACACTACCAAGTGGCGGTGGTGGTTTATCTACTCCTGTTAAAGGTGTTCAATTTCAGAATATGTCATTAATCAATGTTAGAACTATGTTTGCTAATGTTAGTAGCAATGGGTATATCGTTGCTAATGTCGATGGAGTTTTAGGCATTGTAACAACTAATGTACTTGGTGTATTGGTAACACCATTCGCCACTAACAATACAGTCATCAATCCTTAACAAATTATGCCACAACAATCTAGTCCACCTTATGCTTGGGCTGCTCAACAGTACCCACGCCAACTTGATCAGTGGGACGATATAAACAATCAGAATGGTAAACTTCAAAGAACAAAGACCTTTATCACTCTTAACCCTTTCAACATCAACGTTACTTGGCTTGGGTTTTCTGATATAGTGGCCGCTTGGAACTTTGAAGCTTCTAACAACTTTTCTTTGAAACCTTATACAGCTATTGCTAGTACAAACTATGTTTTGTGCATTTCTTTTAGAATAGGTTTTGGGCTTATTCGTTATAAGCTATGGGATGCTGCTGGTTCTGTTCTTCCTTACAACACCAAACAGTATAATGGTCAGCCTATCCTTAAAAACTTTAGGCTTGAAGTTTGGAGTACTAATCAAGGCAATGCATGTGAAACTGTTGGTATGCAGTTCTTTACAAGTGTACTTGGTTCTCTTGACTATCGTTATGGATATGATGGCCCACTTCAAGTTGATGATGGACTAATTACTAATTTTGCTTGTAATACTACAGTAGGAGGAACTCCTGTTAGCAACGGAGTGCTTTCTTGGTATACAGCGCAGAATGGACTAGGTAGTGGTTACTGGAGTCCATCTTATGGAAACGCTTTTAGTTCTTTGTATCCTGGAGGAAGTGCATTTAATACCAATTCTACCAACACTTTAAAAGCTCATACTTATGCAAACTCAGCCGCAGGAATTGGCCCTAACTCAGGCGCGGGTGGAAACCTATTTGACATATGGTTATTGTATCAGTTTGTTGGAGATGATACTATAATGACTTTGACTACAGGTTCTGGTACTTGTATACTATCAACTGTGAATGGAGTATTACAAATCGATGGTAATACCACTGGACAATCTTTGGTTGTTGGTCAATGGTATGTGCTTGAGTGGTGGCAGCTTGGCAATAATAATGGATGCTTTGTTTGGCCTTTGACTTCTGCTCCTCAACCTACTTCTTATAATAGTCAGTGCGCTGGCAATAGTAGATATGGTTGTACTTCTTTTTCTTTGGGCACTACGCAGCAGGTTAATATAGCTGAATTGATTATGGTTGAAGGAGTTAGCGTTGACCCTACTCTACCTATTCAAAAGCAGATACTTAGCTACTTAGTGAATACCTATTTTTATAACTACTTGCTTCCACTTACGTTTCCATCTAATGCTGTATCAGCAAACAATCCTGGCACTTATATGCTAAATGTAGCTACAAATTTGTATACTAGCACCAATGTTCCACAACAACCTTCCAACACTTTACTGTCTGGTGGTCAACAAATAACCTCTGATGGTCAGCTTATTTTGGACTAATTATATGAAACAAACACTAATACTTCTAGCTCTTGTCAGTGCGCCATTTCTCTGTAAAGCTGGAATTGAGGCTTCCAATACTCCAACTGTATCCTTGCTTAATAGTGATACATTCTTGATAGTGCATGGAGGGCCAGTAAGTCAGACAAGTGTAGCTAATGTTGCCAATACTGTAGCTCCTTATATGAGTCTCCAGTATAGTAACTTAGTTGGCACGCTTCCTGCTATAGTTATCTTGACCAATAGCTTTGATATAACTTTTGCTTTACTAAGTACCAATATAGTTACCTTTCCAAACGGTAATACTCAGACCAACTATATTGTATACGCTCAAGCAACTGGGCTTTCTTGTACTATAACAAACACAGTTGGAGGTGCACACTCCAATATTCTAAGTTACGTTAGAGGTATACTGCAAACAAACAACGCATTTTAATCAAAACTATGAGTCAACAAGTCCTAATTCCTGGGTTAGATCCTACCGCATATCAAGCTATTGAAGGTGCTCAGCTACTTCAAATGGTATCTCAATGCACTTTTGCAACTGGTGTGGGAGGTATATTAGTAACTACTGATACTAATACAGGAGCACCAGTTGTTCCTAATGCTAACATTGATGCTACTCTGGTCAACTATGTTTGGTTACGTGTTGGTAACGTAGGAACAAGTGGTAACTTCGCTTCTGCTTATGTATGGAATCCAAACAACCCTAATCCAACTAACCCTGGAGTTTTCCTTAATTGGAACCCTATTAGTACATTAGCAGCTGGTTCTATAAATGGTGCTGCTCTAATAGCAAATAGTGTTCCTGCTTCTGCTCTTCAAGGTGGTATTACTCCCTCTCAAGTTAATGGTCTTTCTAACTTGATGGCCACTGTTCTTTTAGCTACTTCAAACCCAGGGGCTGGAGCAATCAGTGGTTCTTTCTTGTCTGGATTTAGTTTGACTGGTGGTTCAGTTACCCCTGCTTCTTTTCAAGCAGGTGCTATAAACAGTAATAGCTTTATAGCTGGTCAAATTATTGAACCATTCAATTTAGCTACAGACACAGCAACAGCATATTCAGTGCCAATGGCATCTGGAGTTAATGCTGTTCCTTCTTGGATATCAAAAGCTATTCTTGCTTTAGCTGACCCCGGCGCTGGAACTGATACTGGATATATTCCAGTGTATCAAGCTAATGGTACTTATGCACTTGTAAGTCCTGGTTCTGCGCTTGGAGGAAGTGCTATCTCTTCTATTACTGCTATCAGTGTTACTGCCATGACCATTACAGTGATTACTGGTACCAGTCATACATTTACCATCACGGTAAGTTCAGCTCTTCCTTCTAGTACTCCTGGGTTTACCTTTCCAGTTACGTTCTCTGGCACTGGCTCTACTGGCGCTACATTGAATGGAAGTTGGACAGGAACTATTGTTAGTAGTACACAGTTTACAGTAGTAGTAACTGGTACTGCTGTAGCGGTTACTTCTGGTAATTTCCCTACTCACGCTTGTTATTTTACGTTGCTTGGTACTCAGACTAATATAACATCTCTTTCTGGACTTAGTTCCACCACCCCAGGGCAAGTTCAGGTTAATTTTACTGGTAACTATGGTAACACTAATTACCTAGCGTTCGCTTCTATAACAGACAGTTCAACAACTGACTGCATAAATGCTAAAATAGTAAACAAAGCAGTCGGTTCTATTACTATTGGTTTTTGGTCTCAAAGTGCCAATGCAATGGCTGCTTTGCCTGCCGGCACTGTTCACTTGATTTGTGTATAATATCTTATGGTTTCTTACATACTAACACAGTTTGGCAACAAGGTTGGACTTAATCCACAAGATAATGGAGATAGGTCTACCTTGTTAAGATTCCTAAATGAAGCTGCTGATGAATTGTGGACAGAAGCTGATTTGGTTGGTTCTTTGTGGGAACAAGTGTTCAGGATAAATGGTGATCAAACATTGACTATGCCAATGGAAGTTGCTTCTCCTAGAGCAGTAAGAGAGTTTTATACACAAAATCCAATTCATCTTACACAGATGCGCCCTCGTTACAACATGTTTAATTGGAAGGACGGATGGTACAACTTTAGACTTAAAAACACTCAAGCCTTGATGCGCACTATTACTAATAGTGGGCCGCTTGTTTATACAGTTGCTGTTGTTGATAGCAGTCCAATTACTGTCAATGTTACAGGAAGTACTGATTTTGCTACTAGTGTTACAGAAAGCATAGTTATTAATAATCTTAATCAGACTGGGACTATTAGTTTCAATGAAATCATAGCTGTTACTAAGAGCGGCCCTTCTAGTTCTGATGTAACATTACTTGATTTGGACGGTAATGTTCTTACCATTATTCCCAACAATGCACTAGAAGCTAAGTATCAAATACTAGACATTAGCAACGCGCCTTGGCTTAGTAGTACAATTAGTACTATTGATAACTATGTTGAAATGCTTTACAAAAAGCGTTTGCCTTACTTGTCTAATGACAACGATGAATTTCCTGCTGTTGGTTATGATAATCAGTTAGTTAATAAGTGTTTGCAACTTTATTATGAAGAAGAGAATAATCCTCAAGTTGCTTTAGCTTATGACCAGAAAGCTACTAGAGGATTGGCTCGCAAGTATGAAGAGCAAAATAAGGCTACAGAAGACATGGTATCATTTCAACAGAACGATTATGATACCATTCAGCCTCGTATAAGGGGTGCTCGATTCACTAGATGGACTGGGTGGAGGCGCCGATAATATGTCAGAGTACAGCCAATATAGTTTTATTGGAGGCATAAACTTGCAAGTGGATGATACCCGCTTGACAGATAGTCAATATCGTTGTGGACTTA